>CAYFVS010000221.1:0-8060 GCA_964346565.1 uncultured candidatus Brocadiaceae bacterium
CTGCCGCTCAGGTGCTCAGTCGCTCTCGGGCTCGTTCCGGACTAGAAGCCCCCTCTCGAACAGGCCAACCACGGCCGCCGGCCAGTCATCTCCCCCGGGCATCTCGTCGCTTTGGCGCTGCCCCCCGCGGAGCATGGAGTTGAGCAGAAGCGCTGCGACGGAGGGGTCGAACTCACTGCGGTAGACGCCCTGTTTCATGCCCTGCCGGATGAACCCGGCGAACACGTCGGTGATCTCGTGGTGCTTCTGGTGCCATCTCTTCCACAATCGACCCTTCCGCTCGGAGCCCCGCAGGGCCTCGCTGTGCATCAGGCAGAACAGGCTGCGCCTCTCGGTGAAGAACTGCGCCGTTCGCGCGGCCACCTGCCTCAGCCCCGCCGTGGGGTCCTCCTCCTCCCGGCCCACCTCCCGGATGTCATTGACCAGTTCCTCGAACCCGTGGAGGATAACCTGGTAGTACAGGTCTTCTTTGTCTTCGAAGTAGCGGTAGATCGTTCCCTTGCCCACGGAGGCTTCGTGGCAGATGTCGTCCAGGGTGACTTCGCCGAAGCGGCCGGCGGCGAACAGGCGTTCCGCGGTCTTCAGGATCTTGCGGGCCTTCTCGCAGATTTGGGCCTGTTCGTCTGCCATCTGTCTTTCTCCCGTGCATGCGCTGCTGCGACCACGGTTCGCTTATGACGGGCCAGTCTGCCCCGCGCCCATTGTCCCGGGCCGGTTCCCAATTCTGAGTGCCGGGGTTGCGGATGACCTCTGATCAGGGACCGAACCGCCGGGCAGCGGGGCAGAACTGACCAGTCAGTTCTATTATGTCCGCTCCCCGGCCCCGGGTCAAGGGTAAACCAGGCGGCAAGTGCGGCCTGTGCGTTGAACGCCGGCCCCCGCGTCGCTACAATGCGCCGGCCTCTGCGCCGAACCGACCTCACGCCGGGAGGGGACCATGGTCCGCAACCTGTCGCGACTCTGCGTCGTTCTCGTCTCACTGACCGCGCTGTCCTGCGCTGCCGTCCACAGTGCGCCTGTGCCAGGGACCGAGCCGAGGCGCCGCGTCGAGATCTCGGAACTGGCGCCCGACGCCACGCTGGCCGCGCTGCCCGTGCTTCCCTGGCTGGAACCGGGCGATGAGCACTGGAAGACCGGGCCGCCCGCCTGGCAGGTGGCCGACCAGCAGGCCGGCACCAGCGCCGAGGGTTGGCTCGCCACCACCGACAAGTACATTCTTATGAAGATCGTGGTGGAGGACAACCTCCACAGGAACGTGCGCGAGGGGGGCGACATCTGGGACGGGGACGCGCTCCAGATAGGCATTGACGCCCGGGGCGATGGTTCCGGCCCACTGCCGCCCGACACGCACATGGTCAATCCCGACGACGCATCCATCACGGTGGCACTGACCGAGGACGGGACGCACGTCTGGGCGCACTTCCAGGGCAAGTACGGCACCGGGTACATCCAGGACGGCGAGCGCGAGTACGCCTGCACGGTCGTTCGCGACGAGCAGACGCGCAAGACCACCTACGAGGTGGCGTTCCCGTGGGAGGACTTCCTGGCCCAGCCGGGCCTTTGGCCGACCGTCGGCCTCTGCGTGCAGGTGAACGACACTGACGAGGGCCCGGGGCAGCTTCGCCTCTACTGGGGCCGTGGGGCGGACGGCGTGCCACGCCCGGGGCTGCACGAGCAACTGCAGTTCGGACCGCCCCCTCACCAGGTGGCGGCCGCCGTTGTGACCAGGGAGGCCATCTGGCGTCCAACGGGACAGGGGCAGATCCGTGCGGCGGTGGCCTCCGCCGGGCCGACTGAGCTGGTCGCCCGCATGGGCGGCGCCGTGCTCGAGCATCCCATAGAGGGGCGGCCTCTGAACGAGGGCGTCCGCCGGTTCCTCCTGCGCGGCTGGCCGGGGCGGCTGCCGGAGGAGAGCATGGAGTTCGTGGCCGAGGTGCGGGCAGAGGACGGCGCCGTCATGACCTCCGCGCGGGGCGAGTTGCGCGCGCCTGGCACGGTCATGGGCCGACTGCACGAGCGGGCGGAGGCGCTCGTGGCCGAATCGCCCCACGCCCTGTTCACGCGGCATCTGCGCTCGGTGGACGCGCTGGTGCAGGCGGAATGGAACCGGGGGATGCTGGTGGTGGACGAACTGCCGTCCCGCGCCCAGGAGGCCGTCAACCATGCCGAGGCCATACTGAGCGGGCTGGAGGGCCGGGCGGCGCAGTGGGATACCTACGCGGCGGGTCAGGAGCCGCTGGTGCTCGCCCGCATCGCCGGCTCGGAGCAGTCCCTCCAGTACTACCTGCTGACGCTGCCGGAGGGCTGGGACCCGGAGCGGGAGTACCCCCTGATAGTCAACCTGCACGGCGCCGGTCCGACCCATCCCCTCTTCTACGTGGGCCTGTCCTTCCAGACCCCCGAAGAGGCGGAAGAAGAGCCAGACGAGGCGGAGGCCGAACCCGAAGGGGAGGAGCCCGAGCTGGAGCCCCACTTCGTGCTTGCCCCCTGGGGCCGGGGCAACAACGGCTACGGTGAGCAGGGCGAGGACGACGTGTGGCAGGCACTGGAGGAGGTCAGGCGCGACTTCCGAGTGGATGCGGACCGTATCTACCTGACCGGCCATTCGATGGGCGGCGGGGGCACCTGGCACATCGCGCTGCGCACGCCGGACGTGTGGGCGGCGGCCTGCCCGGTCAGCGGCGGCACGTGGGGCCTGCCCCCGGGCCGCGGCCTGGGCATCAACGCGCAGCACCTGCCGTTCCGCATCTGGCACGGCGAGGCCGACGGGTCGGTCTCGGTGGACAATGCCTACGCCATGCAGGCCGAGCTTCGTCGCTACGGCAACGAACCCGACATGGTCATCGTCCCCGACCAGGGACACGGCTACCCCCCCGAAGCCCAGGTGCGCAACCATCGGTGGCTGCTCCAGCACCGGCGGGTCCGGCCGGACCGGTTCTCCTACGTAGCCGACACCGACCGCCACCGGGGCGCGTGGGGCATGTGGATGGACCGGGACGTCGCGCGCGACCCGCTGCCACGGTTCGACTGCCGGATCGAGGGCAACACCGTGCACATAAGCAGCGAGGGCACCCCGGGGCTGGACGTGGACCTTGGGCCGGAGGGCCTGGGCATGGCCGGCGAAGTCACCGTGTTCTGGAACGGCGAGCAGGCCTACAAAGGGCCGCCCGAGCAGATCCAGCTCGGCGACGGCGGCGGCTGGCGCCCATAGCAATCCAAGGGAAGGACCGAGCATGAAGCTCGGGTTGGTCACCTACAACCTGGCGAAGGACTGGGACCTGGAGCGCATCATCGAGACGTGCGCGCGGCACGGGTTCCGGGGAGTCGAGCTGCGCACGACCCACGCACACGGGGTCGAGGTGGACCTGAACGCGCAGGAGCGGGCGGACGTGCGCCGCCGGTTCGAGCAGAGCCCCATCGAGCTCGCGGGGCTGGGCAGCGCGTTCGAATACCATTCGGATGATCCGGAGGAAGTCCGCCGCAACGTCGAGGGCACCAAACGCTACGCGCAGCTCGCCGCCGACGTGGGCGCGCCGGGCATCAAGGTGCGGCCCAACGGGCTGATGGTGGAGGCGGGCGTGCCCGAGGAGACCACGCTTCGGCAGATCGGCGAGTCCCTGGCTGAGTGCGCCGAACATGCCGCCGGCCTCGGCGTCGAGGTCCGCATGGAGGTCCACGGCGGCGGCACCAAGGAGCCCGGCCGCATGATGCGCATCATGCAGCACGCCGACCATCCGAACGCCTACGTGTGCTGGAACTCGAACGCCTCGGAAGTGGTGGACGGCTCTATCGAGAGCAGCTTCGCGCTGCTGTCGGACTGGATCGGGCTGGTGCACATGCGGGACCTGTGCGCGGGGGATTACCCCTGGCTGGAGCTGCTGCGTCTGCTGCGACAGAGCGGCTACGAGGGCTACTGCCTGGCGGAGATCCCCGCCAGCGAACAGCCGGACCGCATCATGGACTACTACCGGGCGCTGTGGGACGCCTACCACCGGTTGCTGGACCTCGAGGGTGTGCCTCGGGCCGAGTGACAGTCGGCGGGAGGCGCACAAGCTCTCTCCGGCCCCGCAGTCCCGCGCTTGCGAGACGGAGCAGGCTCCCGCGCGCAGTCGTCTATCCGCCGGTGGCTACCTCCACGCGGGCGCCGTGCTCCAGGTCGGTGGGCGGGCGCAGAATGACCGTCTGCCCTTCGGCGAGCCCCTCGATGACCTCGTAGTTCTCCTCGCCCGTCAGGCCGGTCTGGACCTCTCGCAGCCGTGCCCGGCCGCGCTCGACCACGAAAGCGGCGGAGCCCTCCGCCGTGGCGAACACCGCCTCTGCGGGCACCAGCAGGGCGTCCTCGCTGGCGGACACCACGATCTTGACGTCCAGCTCGTAGCCCGGCTGGAGCTTCAGGCGGGAGTTGTCGAACTCGATGAGCACCGGCACGCGCTGTTCCTGCACGCCGAGCGAGGAGAGCTTGGTGAAGCCCGAGGGGTAGATCTTCTTGACGCGGCCGACCGCGTTCTCACCGCGTATGGCACGCCCGACCAGTATCGCCTTGTGGCCGACTTCGACCACGCCGACTTCCTCGGACAGGATGTCGGAGCGGATCTCGATCGTAGCGGGGTCGCCGACCTTCAGCAGTTGGGTGCCGGGCTGTACGAAGCGCTGGCTGTCCACGTATTTCTCCAACACGACGCCGTCGAGAGGGCTGCGGATGGCGGCCTCGTGCAGGAGAAGCTCCAACTGCTTCTGCACGCGTTCCTCCTGTGCGGCGTAGACCTTGTGCAGGTGGGCGGTGTCCTGCATGGACTCGTCGAGAGTGCGTTTGTGCAGGCGGGCCACGTCCACTGCTATGCCGGCGGCCTCCGACTGGCGGGCCAGGGCCTCGTCCGTGGCGCGGGCCACCTCCAGGTTCCGTCGGGCGGTGTCGAGCTGCTGCTCGGAGGCGGTGCCCTTCTGATGCAGCTCGGTGGTGCGCTCGAACTCCCTGCGCGCATAGGCCAGGTCAGCTTCGGCGGCCTCCTTCTCCTTGATCAGGCGCTCGACCTCGGCCTCCGCCTGGCGGATCCGCTCGGCGGCGGCCTCGATCTCCGACGGCTTGGGCAGGGGCACGTCCACCCCCTCCAGGCGTCCCCCGATCTCCTGGAGCTGGTCGCGCAACATGCCCAGCTCCAGCTCCAGTTCGGTGTCCTCAATGGCGGCCACTTCCTGGTCCTGGCGCACAGGGTCGCCCTCCTCCAGCGTGATGCGCCGGAGGGTGCCCGCCCTGTCGGCGGTGAGGATGCGTTCGGCGTGCAGTTGAGTCTGCGCCTCCTCGGTGACGTATTGCTCGATTCGGCCGCGGCCGACGACGGCGGTCTCCACCGCCACCGCCCGGGTCCCCGCGTAGGCCCACAGGGCTACTGCGGCGGCCACCACCAGGATGAGCCAGCCGAAACGCTTCAGGATGGACTTCATGTCAGATCTCCGTCCGGTGTGCCATTGGCGACGATTCGGGCTTCCACCTGCTCACTCGCGTGTCTTGAGGCGGCGCACTATGTCTATGCGATGGACGCGGCGACGGCTGATCCAGCGGGCAACAACCAGGAACACCATCGCCTGCACCACCGCCCGCCCGTAGGTGACCGGGGAGACGATGACCGGCAGCTTATAGAGGTCCGTCTCGTAGGCTTTGGCGATGCCGTGACAGGCGAGGTAAGCCAGGGGCAGTCCCAGGGCGATACCCACCAGCCCGAGCGGCATTATATCGTTGGTGGCGATGTCCGCAACGTCGCCGGGTTCGTAGCCCAGGCTGCGCAGGCAGGCCAGGTCCCGCTCCTGCTCGCTGATGCTGACCGAGGCGGCGTTGTAGATGACGGCGAACGCAATCACCCCGGCGGCGATGGTCTGGATGACAACGGCGACGTTCATCATGTCGGCCACCTCCTGCTGGATGCCTTCCAGCATGGTCCGGGCGCTGGTGACGGCCATCACCCCGGGCAGGTCGTCAAGCCGGTCCATCACCTGCTGGATGCGGTGCCGGTCCACGGCGGCTAGAGCGCCGTTGACCACGTCTCCCTCCCCGAGCGCGCGGGCCAGGTAGTGACGGTCGGCGTAGATCTCCACGCCCATGTACTGCTCGGCCATCCCGCGGACCGCGACGGGCATGTCATCCTTGTCCCGCACGTAGGGGTCCAGGGTCACGGATCCGCCGCGGCTCAGCGCAATCTGCCGTGCCACCCGCTCCGGCACCAGCAGGCCGTCCTGAGGCAGGCGCAGTCGCTCATCGGCCGCGTCATAGACGTGGTAGAGGCGGCTGTCGCGCGGCAGGCCCATGATGACCACCCATTTGGTGCGCCACCCGTTGCGCAGCTGCCCGCCCACCTGCAGGATGCCCTCCGCCCGGCGCACTCCCTCCACCTTCTCGATCTCCAGGACGGCCGCCTCGGGGCGCTCGTTCGCGAAGTCCACCCGCACGTCCGAGCGGTCCACCTGTCCGAACTGGTAGGCTATGAGCCAGTCGAAGTAATCCATCGTCGTCGCGCCAACAACCAGCATCATCGTGGACACGGCCACGCCGAACACGGAGAAAAGCGACCGCGCCCGCGAGCGGACGGCGCTGCGGACGGTCATGCGCCAGTTCAAAGGCAGCCACTTCCACAGGAAGCTGAGTCGCCCCGGCCTGACGGTCCGCTCAGTGGCCCCCGTGGCGGGCCGAATGGCCTGGGCGGGCTCCATCTTCAGCACGTTCCAGGCCGAGCGCGCCGCGCCCAACATGCACATGCCCCCGCTGAGGGCGAACGCCAGGACCACGGCCGAGGGCTGAAAGACCACCCGCAGGGACGGGAAGCGGAAGAAGCGGTTGTACATCCGCATGAACCCGCCGGCCATGTGGTAGCCGCCCAGGGAGCCCGCCGCCGTTCCCACCACTGCGATGATCAGCGCGTAGGAGACGTAGTGGCTCACCACGCGCGGCTTGCTGTATCCCATGGCGCACAGCAGCCCGATCTGGGTGCGCTGCATCTCGGTCAGCCGATGCACGATGATGTGCACCACCACCGCCGCCACCACCAGGAAGACCATGGGCACGACCTGGGCGCTGGACTTGACGCCCTTCAGCTCCTCGGTCAGATACCGGTTGGAGACCTGGTCCTTGCGGCTGTACTTGACGTAAACGCCGTAGGGCTCCAGCTCCTGCTCAATCCTGTCCAACACCCTGTCCGCGTTCGCCCCGGGTCGCAGCAGGCCGGTGACCTGGTTGAAGGCGTTCGTCATGTCGAATGCGTCCTCGACGAACGACTCGCGCGCGAAGACGACGGCGAAGCCCGCGTCGTCCGGGGCGAACTGCTGCACATTGCGCAGGGCGTAGACGTACTCGGGGCTGATCGCGGTGCCCACGATCCGCAGCGTTTCCTTACGCTCGTTGATGGTGGCCTGGAAGGTATCGCCGATGCGCAGCTCGTTCGCCTCGGCGAAGCGTTGGTTGACGATGACCTCCTCGGCGGCGGCGCCCGGGAAGTAGCCCCCGGTCACCAGGTGGATGTCGTTGACCATCTCCCTCCGCTCGGGCGGCATGGAGATGAACCGCCCGACCACGGAGCCCTCGTTGCCGGGGACCTCCAGGGGCACGTCCTCGACCACCCGCCCCCGCACGCGCCATACGCCGGGCACCAGGGCCACGTCCGCCAGGGCGCTGCGGGGCGCCTTCTCCAGGTGCACCCAGAAGTCGGCGAGGTTGTAGCGCTCGTAGTAGGTGTCCCGCGAGACGAGCAGGCTCCGGTAGGTCATCTGGAAGCCGACGAAGATGGCCGTGGCGCAGAATACCACCGCCGCCGCCGCCGCGAACTGGGCCCACACCTGGCCCACGTCGCGCAGCAGCTTCTTGTGCAGCACGTCGCCTACCATTTCAGGTCCTTCGGCTCGACGGGCGATTCGTTGCGCGTGATGTCCTGCACCTGGCCGCTGCGCAGCCGCACAACGCGGTCTGCCATTTGGCCGATGGCGACGTTGTGGGTAACCACCACGACCGTCTTGCGCCTGCGGCGGTGCACACGGCGCAGCACGTCCAGCACGAGCTTGCCGGTCTCATAGTCCAA
>CAYFVS010000222.1:0-5374 GCA_964346565.1 uncultured candidatus Brocadiaceae bacterium
AGGAGGACGGCCTGTACGGAATGCGCGATCGCGCGCTGCTGGAGATGCTCTACGCGACCGGCGCGCGGGCCAGCGAGGTGAGCGGACTGGACGTGGGCGATGTGAACTTCCGGTACCGCCTCGTGCGCTGCTTCGGGAAAGGGCGCAAGGAGCGGCTGGTGCCGGTCGGCCAGAGCGCCCTGGAGGCACTGCGCCGCTACGTCCATGAGGCCCGCCCCAGGCTGTTGCGCGACCCCCGGCAGACGGCCCTGTTCCTGAGCCGGACCGGACGCCGCCTGAGCCGCCAGGCCATCTGGCAGCGCGTGCGCAAGCACGCTCGCGCCGCCGGCATAGCGGACGTCCATCCCCACACGCTCCGTCACAGCTTCGCCACCCACCTGCTGAGCGGCGGCGCCGATCTGCGCTCCGTGCAGATCATGCTGGGGCATGCTGACATCTCGACCACCGAGATCTACACCCACGTGGACCGGAGCCGGCTCCAGGCCATCCACCGCCGATACCATCCCCGAGGCTGACACCGGAGAGCATTCATGACCGTGCACACCACCCGGCTGCGCGTGCGCTACGCCGAGACGGACCAGATGGGCGTCGTTTACAACTCGCACTTCCTGGTCTACTTCGAGGTCGGCCGGACCGAGTACCTCCGGGCGCAGGGCAGGGCCTACGCCGACCAGGAGGCAGAGGGCGTCTTCCTGGCCGTGGTGGAGGCCCATTGCCGCTACCTCGGGCGGGCGGGATACGACGATAGGCTCGAGATGCAGACCTGGGTGGACAGGCTTCGGCCGACGCGCATTGACTTCCGCCACCGCATCCGTCGCGCCGACGATGGCAACCCGGTCGCCGAGGGGCACGTAGTGGTGGCCTGCGTTGACGGGCAGAGGCGTCCGCGCCGGCTGCCGGCCGACCTGGTCGGGCTGATAGAGGTCAGCGACGGGCCGGCTACATCCGCAGGAAGTTAGCCAGCAGGCGCGGTCCCTCGGCGGTGAGGAACGACTCGGGGTGGAACTGCACCCCCTCCAGCGGATACTCCGTGTGCCGGATGCCCATTATCTCGTCCTCATCCGCCCAGGCCGTGACCTCGAACTCCTCCGGCAGCGTGTCCGGCCGGATGGCCAGCGAGTGGTAGCGGGTGGCTTCGAACGGGTTGGGCAGGCCCTCGTAGATGGTCCGGCCGTCGTGGTGGATCATGCTGGTCTTGCCGTGCATCAGCCGGCGGTGACGCTCGACCGTCGCGCCGAACGTGTAGCCGATGCACTGGTGGCCCAGGCAGACCCCCAGCACGGGCACACGCCCGGCGAAGTGCCGGATCATGTCGTTGGACACGCCCCCTTCGCGCGGCGTGCAGGGCCCGGGCGATATGATCAGGTGCTCCGGGGCGAGCTCCTCGGCCTGTTCGACAGTGATCTTGTCGTTGCGAAAGACCTGGATGTTTCGGTGGCCCAGCTCCCCCAGCCGCTGCACCAGGTTGTAGGTGAACGAATCGTAGTTGTCTATGACCAGTATCATGGGCCTGCTCCCGATTGGGGCGACATCCTCATTATCGTGGCGGCGAGCGAGAAGTCAACCGCGCCCCGCGGCGCACTTTTGACCGGAACCATCCCAATCGCCCACAATGACCGGCCATGAAAGCCGCCCTTGCCCAGATCAACCCGACCACGGGAGACGTGCGGGGCAACCTGCGCGCGGTCGAGTCGGCGGCGCGCAAGGCTGCCGCCGGGGCGGACCTGGTGGTCTTCCCGGCATGGGCGCTGAGCGGATGGCGTCCTCTCGACCTGGCCCGGTCTCCCGCCTTCCGGCGGGCGCAGGCCGAGGCGTTGGAGCGGCTGGCGGGCTTCTGCCCCGAAGTGCCGCTGCTGGTGGGCCATGAGGCGGACGGCGCCGGGGCCGTCTCGGTTCTGGCCGACGGCAGGCGGCGGATGACGATACGCTGTGACTCCGGGCCGGCTGCGTTCGAAGCGGATGGGCGGCGCATCGCCCCGACGCTCTCGTTGGGTGGCCTGGAGGCGCTTCCCGAGGCGGACCTGGCCGTCCTCTGCGCGCCGGAGCCGTTCCGCGTGGGCCGGCCGGCCGAGCGCATCGAACGGCTGCGGACAGTGGCCAGCCGGGCGGGCGCGCCTGTCGCGTGGTGCAACCTGGTGGGCGGGGCGGGTGAGCACGTCTTCGACGGCGGGAGCCTGGTCGTCCTGCCCGACGGCGACCTGGCCGGACTCGGGCCGCGCTTCCAGGAGGGCGTCCTGACGGTGGATCCGGACTCCCCCGCGCCGATCCGCGACGAGGCGCCGGCGCACCTGGAGATGCTCGAGGAAGCCCTGGTGCTCGGGCTGGCCGACTTCGCCCGGAAGAGCGGGTTCAGCGAGGCCGTGCTCGGCCTGAGCGGCGGGTTGGACAGCGCCGTAGTGGCCGCGCTGGCCGCCCGCGCGCTGGGGCCGGAGAACGTCACCGGCCTGGTCATGCCCACTTGCTTCACCCGCGACGGCAGCGCGAGCGCCGCGACCGAGGTGGCGAGGAGGCTCGGCATCCAATCCGTGATGCTGTCCATCGAGAAGCTGCGGCTGGCCTACGCGGAAGCCCTGCAGCCGCTGTTCTCCGGGACTGAGTCCGGAACGGCGGAGGAGAACGTGCAGGCCCGGATCCGGGCCTCCCTCATCATGGCCCATGCCAACAAGTTCGGCTCCATGCCGCTGGCCACCGGCAACCGCAGCGAGCTGGCCGTGGGATACTGCACCCTCTACGGCGACCTGGCGGGCGCCCTGGCGGTGATCGGCGACGTGCCGAAGACGGTCGTCTACCGTCTGGCGAAGCGGCTGAACCAAGACCAACAGATCATCCCTCCCTTCGTCATCGAACGCGCGCCGAGCGCCGAACTGCGCCCGGAGCAGACCGACCAGGACGACCTGCCGCCCTACGAGGTGCTCGACCGGATACTGGCCCTGCACCTGGACCGAGGCCTGGACGCCGAGCAGATTGCGGAAGCAGGACTGGATCCGGCGCGGGTGGCGGACGTGGTGGCGCGCGTGCGGCGGGCGGATTTCAAGCGGCGCCAGGCGCCGCCGATCCTGCGCGTGTTCAGCGCGGAGGGGGCGTGGCCCCGACTGCCGCTCGCCGCGCACCTGGAACCGACGCTGCCCGACGAGGAGACGACATGAACGGCCTACCGGTCAAGGTATACGTCACCACGGACGCCGTGACCTTTGCGCTGTCGCCGGCGGGGCCGTTGGCGCTGCTGCTGGTCCGGCGCAGCAACGAGCCGTACGCGGGCAAGTGGGCGCTGCCCGGCGGCTTCGTGGACGAGGACGAGGATCTGTCCGACGCCTGCGCCAGGGAGCTGGCGGAGGAGACCGGCCTGCGCCCGTCCGCCATGGCCCAGATAGGCGCCTGGGGCGCGCCCGGACGCGACCCGCGGGGACGCAACGTCAGCGTGGCTTACCTGGCGGTGGTCGGGCCCGAGGCGCGTTCCGCACGCGCCGGCGACGACGCGGCCGAGGCCCGGTGGTTCCCGGTGGAGGACCTGCCGGAGACGGCGTTCGATCACGCCGACATCATCTCCGCCGGGCTGCAGAAGCTGCGATTGCTGGCGCTGAGCACGCATGCGGTGTTCGCCTTGCTGCCAGAGGAGTGGCGGCTGGAAGACCTGCGCCGCGCCTTGCAGGCGGTGCGCGGGGGGCCGGTCACCAGCGACCAGGCGGCAGCCGTGGCTGAGTGCGCCCGGCTGGAGCTCGTCGCCGAAGGAAAGGGCGGCGCCGGCAACGCGTACCGCTGCCTGGCGGAGGACTACCTGGCGCCCCTCGGCCCGTAGCCGGTCAGCGGGTCAGAGCACGCCCTTGGTGGACGGCACGCGGTCAGCCAGCCGGGGGTCAATGCGCACGGCCTCCCGCAGCGCGCGGGCGAGTGCCTTGAAGATCGCTTCAGCCACGTGGTGCGTGTTGGTCCCCCGTATCACGTCCACGTGCAGGTTCAGCCCCGCGTTCGCGCAGAAGGCGCGCAGGAACTCCTCGACCAGCTCAACGTCGAACTCGCCGACCTTGTGGGCGGGAAACTGCGCGTTGAAACACAGGTTTCCCCGCCCGCTGACGTCCAGCGCCACTGCGCAGAGGCTGTCTTCCATCGGCACGCGCGCATCGGCGAACCGGGTGATGCCCTTCTTCTCGCCCAGCGCGCCGGCCAGCGTCTGGCCCAGCACGATGCCCACGTCCTCGGTGGTGTGGTGGGCGTCCACCTGCAGGTCGCCCTCAGCCCTGCAGGCCAGGTCGAAGGCGGCGTGCCGCGCCAGCAGCTCCAGCATGTGGTCCAGGAAACCGACGCCGGTCGCTGCCTCGCAGTCGCCCCGGCCGTCCAGGTTCATCTCGACGCTGATGGTGGTCTCCCGCGTGGTTCGTTCGGCGGATGCGCGGCGCTCGTTCTTGGCCATGGTCAGCTCCCTCCGGTCTCGGCCCCGGCCAGTATGTGCTCCAGGGCGGCCAGCAACGCGTCCACCTCCTGGTCCGACCCGACCGTGATCCGCAGGCAGTCCCGCAGCCGGGGCGCGTCCCAGTAGCGCACCAGCACCTTGCGTTCGAACAGCCGCTCGAACAGCTCCCCGGCGTCTATCCCGTCCGGCACCCGGGCGAACACGAAGTTCGTCTGCGACGGCCGGCAGTGGAATCCCATCTCCTGGAGCCGCTCGCTGAGCCGGGCTCGGGTGGCCTTGATCCTGTCGGCGTTGCGACGCATCCAGTCCTGGTCGCGGATCGCCGCCGTGGCACCGGCCATCGCCAGGGCGTCCACGTTGTAGCTGTCCTTGACCTTCGCCATGCCCTCTATCAGATGCTCGGGCGCCACGGCGTAGCCGAACCGCAGGCCGGCCAGGCTATAGGACTTCGACAGCGTGCGCGTGACGATGACGTTCTCGTGCTCTGCGACGAGGTCCAGGCAGTTGGCATCGGCGAAGTCCACGTATGCTTCGTCCACCAGCAGGACGCCGTCCAGCGCCTGTGCCAGCGCGCCCACCTCGGCCGGCGGCACGCGCGTGCCGGTGGGCGCGTTGGGATTGGACAGCAGCGTCAGCCGCGCCTCGGTCCGCCCCAGCCCCTCCGGCAGGGAGAAGTCCTCCGGGAAGTCCACCTCCACCGGGCGCGCGCCCTGGAGGCGGGCCAGCGTGCTGTACAGGCTGTAGGTCGGCACGGGATAGGCCACGGCGTCCCCCTCCCCGCAGAAACTGCGCATGGCGATGGTCAGCAGGTCGTCCGAGCCGTTGCCGCACAGGATGCGCTCCAGCGGCACGTCCAGCACCTCGGCCGCCGCCTCCCGGAAGGTGTCCGCCATCGGCTGGGGGTACTTGCGCAATCCCTCGCCCGCCGCCTGGCGGATGGCCTCCATCGCCCGAGGGGAGGGCGGG
>CAYFVS010000223.1:0-3615 GCA_964346565.1 uncultured candidatus Brocadiaceae bacterium
GTCGGCCAGGCGGGCGGAGGCGGTGATGAAGCCGATCCTGCGCCCCATGGCCTGCATGATGAGCACGGGGTCGCTGGTGTGGCTGGCCTTGTTCTCCTCGTTGGCCTCCAGCACGTTCATGGCCCAGTAGCGCGCGACGCTGCCGTATCCGGGGTTGTGGTCGCAGACGGCAAACGTGCCGTCAGGCTGCAGCGGTCCGCCCACGTCGTTGTCCACGGTCTTGGCCACGCCGATACCGCGCACGTCCAGCCCCTGGTCGCGCGCCAGGACGGCCACGCGGTTGGCGGTGTCCATGCTGTCATTGCCGCCGATGTAGAAGAACATGCCGACGTCGTGGGCCTGGAAGACCCGAAGTATGCGCTCGTAGTCCTCATGGTAGCGCTCGCCGCTGTCCTTGGAAGCCAGCTTGTAGCGGCAGCTCCCCAGCGCCCCGGCCGAGGGGGTTTCGCCCAGGAGGCGTATCTGCTCGGGGTCCTGGGCGGTGAGGTCTATCAGCCTACTGCACAGCACGCCCAGTATGCCCATCCGGCCGCCGTAGACCGTGCCCACCCGGGGCGACTCGTTCAGCGCGTCCACCACGGCGCGGACGGAGTTGTTGATAACCGCCGTAGGCCCACCCGACTGCGCGACCACTGCGTTCACCGGCATTCCTCATCTCCTTCGATTAACCACGACGACACAACGAGCACGACGTGAAGAACGGGAGACGCAAGCTTCTACAGGACCATGCGCAGGATTCCGTCCTTCAGTTTGGCTGTGTTGAAGTTGAGCAACAAGCCTACTCTCTTCCTGGTGAGCTTCAGATACGTCAGCAACTGCGCTCTGTGCAGATCGGTGATGCCATCGCATGCTTTCAGTTCCAGGACAACCCGGTCGGCAACGAGCAGATCCAGGCGCAAGTCGGTTGCGAGCCGGAAACCGCCACACTCGACAGGCACCTTGACTTGCCGCCGAAGCGGGAGGCCCATGTTGCTCAGTTCGTGGCAGACGCACTCCAACAAGCCGGGACCAAGGCTCCGGTGTACACGGAACGCCGCTTCGATCACATCCGAGACGACCGATTCCGTCTCCGCCGGCACAGGTGGGTGCCGCTTGTCAGCCGAGTTCTCATCTTCTGCTTCGTTCGTTGTGCTCGTCGTGTCGTCGTAGTTCATCCTATCTGTCGAGGCGGAGCAGTCGCCCGTGCGGGTGGAGCATCTGGTAGGTCTCGACGCGCTTCCGTTGCAGCTTGCGGTATTCCTGTCGCGCGCCGTAGCCCGCCTGCTCCCAGGGCGCTTCGTCCAGGAGCGCGTCCTCGAACTCCTCGACCAGCTCGTCTTCCAGCTCGCCGCGGTAGCGGTCGTCGAAGAACGCCTGGAACGCCTCCCGAGCGTTCTCCCACGCCTCGAGTTCCCGGCCAGCGGGGGTGGGACAGAACATGGCATTGTTGGCGCGGGCGGCCCCGAGGTCGCCGCCGCCGTCGCCGATCATGATCACCTCGTCGTCCCCGTAGCGGCCGTATTCCTTGAGCAGCCGGATGTGCTCGGCTTTCCTGCCCATCTCCTTGCCGGCGATGGACTGCACGTAACGGGCGAGCCCCCGGCCCTGCCACCAGGCCACCAGATCGCTGTAGGGCGTGCCGGAGACCACCAGCAGGTCCGCCCGCTCGGCCAGCCATCGGAGCGTCTCCTCCACCCCTTCGAACGGCGGCATACCGAGTGTCACGAACTGGAAGGTGCGGTCCACGGCCTCGCTCCAGGCCAGCAGACGGGTGATGTTGTAGTCCAGCCCGTGCTGCTCGTGGTACTCGGTCAGGGATGGGATGCCGAAGCCCTTCTTGCCCCCGTTCCGGTCAATGTAGTCAATGTAGCCCTGCACGCTGGCCTGGAGGTCGCGGATGTGCCCCTCGGGCAGTTGCCCCTCCGCGTCCGGGTCCTCCAGCAGGGAGTTCAGCGTCAGGTTGACGGCCACGTAGCGGTCGCAGCCGCGCGTCGTGCTCCACAGGTTGTGATGCTCGGCATGGATGCGGAAGAACATCTCGATGGGCCGCAGGTGGTTCATGTCCATGAAGTGGGGGTGGAACACGATGACCTGCTTGGCCCACATGTTGTCCAGCGCGCAGCCGTCGGTGTCAATGCAGACCGCGAAGTCATGTTCCCGCTCCCAGTTGCGCAACTGCTGGCGGGGGTCGTCGGCAACCTGCTGCTCCGTAAGTGCTCCCTGAAAAGCCATTTGGGTCTCCCTTGCGTGACGTGAGGTGGCTCAACGGCCGGCGGGTCGGGCCTACTCGGCAGGGCTCAGGTGATAGCCCGCCCCATCCTTGTCCACGCGCTCGAAGCCGTGCTCGCCGAAGCGGTCGCGCTGGGCCTGGATCATGTTGGCCGGCAGCCGCCCGGTGCGGTAGGTGTCGAAGTAGTTCAGCGAAGCGCCGACGGCGTCCCGCGGCATGCCCGTGCGAGCCATCGTGCTGACCCACCAGCGCCAGTTGCCCTGGAAGGATTCGTCGTTGAGCGTGTCGGCGAACTGGTCGGCGACCAGCAGGTTGTGAAGCTCAGGATCCTCCTGGAACGCCTCCTGGATGGGCTCCAGCAGCTTCGAGCGGATGATGCAGCCGCCTTTCCAGATGCGGGCTATCTCGTCCAGTTGGAGGGTGAAGTCATAGTCGCCGCCGGTCTCGGCCGGGTCGGCGCCGGACGCCTCGCTCAGCAGCCAGAACCCTTGCGAATAGGCGGCGATCATCGAGCCGTACAGGGCGTCGGACGCGGCCTCGACAAGGTGGTCCCGCTCCTGCCGGTCGAACCCGGCTACCCGACCGGCGAGTTCCTCGGAGGCAGCGACCCGCGCCTGCTTGAAGGAACTCATGATGCGCGCCTGGAGCGCGGCCGCGATGGTGGGCACGGGGACGCCCAGGTCGAAGGCAATCTGGGAGGTCCACTTCCCGGTGCCCTTCTGACCCGCCCGGTCCAGGATGACCTCCAGCATCGGCCTGCCCGTCTCTCTGTCGGTCATGCCGCAGATCTCGGTCGAGATCTCCATCAGGTATCCCCCGTGGCGGCCTTCGTTCATCTCCGCCAGGACGGCCTCTACCTCCTCCGGCGCCATGTCCAGCAAGTCAGCCAGGGCGAAGTAAACCTCACTGATGGCCTGCATGATGCCGTACTCGATGCCGTTGTGGACGTTCTTGACGAAGTGGCCCGCCTCGCGGTCGCCCACGTAGGTGCAGCAGGGCCCGTCCACCTGCGCGGCGGCGGCCTCCAGCATGTCGCCGACTACCTTGTAGGCCGCCTCCGAGCCGCCGGGCATGATGCTGGGGCCCTTCAGGGCGCCCTCGGAGCCACCGCTGACGCCCGTGCCGATGAACAGCATGTCCCGCTTGTCGAACTCCCCGCACCGCTGCTTTGTGCTGCGGGGGTGAGAGTTGGCGGCGTCTATGATGACGGTGCCCGCCGGGACCAGGTCCACCAGCGCGGGCACGTCTTCCCGCTCGGTGTCGGAGTACCTGGCCACGGAGCCGCTGAAGAAGAGCTGGTCAATGGGCCCCCAGGGCTGGACCACGGGGTCGTTTGCCTTGATCATAGCGAGCACCGCCCCGCCGGGGCTCTTCAGGTGTTCACACGCCTCCACCAGCGTCTCCGC
>CAYFVS010000224.1:0-40932 GCA_964346565.1 uncultured candidatus Brocadiaceae bacterium
GGCGAGAGTCAGCACCAGGGCAACCGCGCCGACCACCGCCCAGCTCATGCGCTGGCCCACGACGGTGCCCTCCCGGCCGAAGCAGAACGAGCAAAGGAACCCCAGCGGCACGGCCAGGATGGCCAGGTGGCCGCCGATGGATACGTCGGACAGCAGCAACATGCCAACGGGCACGAGCGCGAACAGAGCCACCGATGCCTCCCTTGAGCAGTCGCGTGGCAGCGCCAGCCAGCCCGCAAGCAGCGCGGACAGGACGCCCACCTTCAGCAGCGCGACCGCACGGCGTACGACGGGCATCGGCAGGTGGGCTAGATTCACGTAGCGAGGGTCCGTGCTGCTACCTGCGTTCCTATCGGTCAAAAACCTGACCGACGCCGCCCACAGGGACTGGTTCGCCGCCCGGTGCGGCCGGCCGATGATGCTGTCAGGTCCCTGCGCGGCGACTGGAAGCAGCACTTGGTCGGCCCAGGACTCGTACCGGGCGCGCGCCCCGTCGACGCCCCACACGGCCACCGGCAGCAGAACGCAGCACAGCAGCCCGGCCACCACCATGCCGCAGAGGGCCTGCCAGCGCCGTCGACACAGCAGGTAGGCTCCGAACAAGGCCGGGGTGATCTTGAAGGAAGCCGCCACGCCGAGCAGCACTCCCCCCAGCCAGGGCCGCCGGCGCACAAACATGAGTGCCATCGCCCCGGCCACGAGCATGAGAACGAACATATCCGTCTCGCAACGGACCACGGAGTTGAGCATCAGAGGTCCGGCCATCAGCCAGGTCAGCACGGCCAGGCAGCTCAGCCAGTTGTACTCCCGCCCGCAAGCCGCCGCGATGCAGCGCACCGACCAGAAGGTCATGGCTGTCATCAGGGCGAGGCACGCGGCTGCCTCCGCCCCGAGGGCCGCTGCCTGGCCGGGCGTAGATGAGCCGAGAACGTCGTTCTTGTCAGGCAGGTGATCCCAGGGCAGAACGCCGAACGGCGCCCAGGCGATGGCAAAGAAAGGCGGATAGGCCCGGATGTGCGGGATCGCCTCGTAGTGGTCGCGGTGCTGGACCAGACTGACCTGCACGATCTCGCGGAAGCCGGCGTACTCGCTCGAGCCCCGCAACGCGCGCTCGGTGCCCGCGATGACAACGAACAGCGTGGCGCCGGCAATCACCACGACAAGCACCCGTCGGACGGCCTTCCGCTGCCAGACCCGGCAGGTACCCCGCAGGTTCATGCTCCGCTGCTCCGTCAACGTTCGGCGTAGCCCGGTTCGCGCCCTATCATGCTCAGGTCATGTCGGTGGCCCAGCACGTTCTCTGCGGCCTTCAGGCCCATGTCCATGTAATGGTCGGAACTCGTATAGAGAAATGCCGCATTGCGGCCGACTCGGTGCAGGTTCGCAAAGCCGTCCAGGTAGTCGTTGACGGTGTCCAGACGCCTCCTGTAGCCAAGCCTGTACACCGGGTATGCCTTCCGCAGGCGTACAGTCCAGTGACCGCTCACCTCGTCGACGGCAATCAAATCCATCTTCTCCAGGTCTCCGGCGGCCGCAGCGGCGAGTTGGCTGGCGGGGGCTTCCCACACTCGGTCGCCGGCCTGGCAGAAGTACTCGACGACCAGCGAGGTGCGGCCCGGGGGCGCCATCTCCGGGCTCCAGTTCCTTGGCTCGTGCAGGCGGCAGAACTCGACCTCCTGGGACGGCACGTAGATCCAGTGATCCTTGCTGACCTGCTTCCTGTCGAGGAGAAGGAGCAAGATGACCATGTCGCGGTAGCAGAGCCCAGCAGCCGCCCGGGTCACCTCGGGCGGCGCCGGCGGGGAGAGGATGTGGACGGTCTCGTCCAGCGGGATGGAGCTGATCAGCTCGCCGCAGGGCCAGCGCTGCTCCCGGCCCTCGGGGGTGACCGTGCGTACGGCACTGACCTGGCCGTTGCGGTGCTCGATGGCTACCACCCGGCGCCGGCAGGCGAGGCTGTTGGGCGGCTCCACGGAGCGTGCCATGGCCTCGGGTATCTGCCCGAAACCGTGGCGGGGGTACAGGAAGCGGCGCACCAGTGAGTCGTCCTCTCCCGTCTTGAATATGGCGTCCTTGACAGCCTCGCGAAACGAAAGCCCCTTTATGCGCTGCTCGGCGAAGTCGGCCGAAAGCTCCGAGCAGGGCACCCCCCACGTCTTCTCGGTATAGACTTTGAAGTAAACGCGGTAGAGGTACTCCCCGAAGCGATGGAGCGCCCACTGTTCGAACGTCTGCTCACTGCCGTGCGAGTCCACAAGCCGCTGCAGCTTCATGGCGGCGTAGTCGCGCAGCGCACATGCCGCTCCGATAGGCCCAAGGGCGTGCAGTGTGCTGAGCGGACGCAGAGGGTAGTCCACGAATCTGTCGTTGAACCGTATGTGGCTCATGCGGTCCACCGTCAACAGGTCGTCGCCCACCAGGTCACGCACGAACCGCTCAATCTCCGGTTTCCGGCTGTAGAACCGGTGTCCCCCCAGGTCAAACCGGAATCCGTCTCGCTCCAGCGTCCGACTGCATCCGCCCACCTGCTCGTTCCTCTCAAGGACCAGGAACGGGACATGGGCGTTGCCTTGCAGGCGGCAGGCCGCCGCCAGTCCGGCGACGCCGGCGCCTGCGATGACGATGGGATCGTCCTCAGTCATAGCGGCCCTCCTCGCCTTCCCTTCTCGTGGCAAGCACCTCCCCGCAGGTAGCGAACTCAGCGCCAAGGCCGTCGAGCGCATCCTCCAGCACTTCCCACGCCTTCTCGCCGCAGTTGCGCGTCAGCACCGCCCGCAACGGCGGGGGCAGGCACGAAGCCGTCTCCGGCGGCAGAAACTCGTGCAGGTGCAGGTACATCAGTCCCGCGGTTCGGGGCAACTGCCGCAGCGACAGGGGCGCCATCACGCGCAGCCACGTGAGCGACAGCGGGAACAGCCCTCCCAGCATTGCCGACGTTGGGAACTCGGCGACCCCGTCGGACCGACACGGGCAGCCCAGCCTGTGCAGGCGCCCGTTGGCCGGCCCGGGCAGAATGCTCCCGAGCGAGGCGTCATAGCCGTAGCCCGCTGCCCGCATGAGCCCCATGAGGCGGCGCGTCCGGCGGAAGTACGGCGCCCGGAAGCCGCGGACGGGGAAACCCAGACCCCGCAGGCGCTGGCGAGACTGCACCAGCTCCGCCCGCGCCTCGTCCTTCGGGAGCGCGCTCAGCAGACGATGGCTGCGGCCATGGGAGGCCACCTCGTTACGCCTTCCGATGGCGATAACCGGCTCCTCGGTGACGTCCAGCAGGTCGCTGACCACGAAGAAGGTCGCCCCTATCCCTCGCGCCTGAAGGAAGTCCAGGAACCGTGGGGTGATCTCCCGATACGCACGTGTGCCGTGCACACCCCAGTCGGGCTCCAGATCCACAGTCAGGACCATGCGCCTGCCCATCGCAGCCCGCCCACAAGCAGACAGCAGAACAGCAAGCACGTGCCATTATCGGCCAGCCCGACCCCCAATGCAAAGACGCAGGCGGTTGCGCAGACGTCCCAACCGGCCCTATAATCTTGCCCCGCCGCCTCGGCCCATTGCCTGAAGGAGTCCACCTGTGAAGCTCGAAGTCACCCCTGGCCCACTGCGCGGCAGCGTCCTGGTCCCGGCCAGCAAGTCGCATACGATACGCGCGTTGCTCATCGGCAGCCTGGCCGCTGGCAAGTCCCGTCTGCTGCGCCCGTTACGGTCTGCTGACACCAGGAGCTGCGCGCACGTCTGCCGTGCCCTGGGCGCCGACGTCCGCACGGGCAGCGACGGCGCCTGGGAGGTCGTCGGCACCGGCGGGAGGCCCCGGCCCGCCGCCGAGGTCGTTGACGTGGGCAACTCCGGCACCACGCTGTCGCTGGCGATGACGGTGGCGGCCCTGGCCGACGGGCAGACCGAGTTCACCGGAGACGAGCAGATCCGGCGCCGGCCGGTCGGGCCCCTGCTGGGTGCACTGCGCCAGCTCGGCGCCACGGCCCGTTCCCTGCGGCATAACGGCTGCGCACCCCTGGTGGTGGGCGGGCCCCTGCACGGCGGGCACGTCACCGTCGAATGCCACAGCAGCCAGTACCTCTCCAGCCTGCTGCTCGGGTGTCCGCTCGCACAGGAGGACACCGTGATCGAAGTGCCCCTGCTCAACGAGAGCCCTTACGTGCGGATGACGATGGACTGGCTGCAGCGGGAAGGTATCGCTTTCCGTGCGGCCGACGATCTGTCCCACTTTGAGTTGCCCGGGGGGCAGAGCTACCCTCCGTTCGAGCGCGCGACACCGGCCGACTTCTCAAGCGCGACGTTCTTTCTCGTTGCGGCCGCTGTCACCGGGTCCACCGTCCTGCTGAAGGGATTGGACATGGGCGACGTGCAGGGCGACAAGGCCGTGGTCGGCATGATGGCGCAGATGGGTTGCCAGGTTTCGGAGACCGACGACGGGCTGGAAGTGGCGGGCCCCGGGGCTCTGAAGGGGGCGAGGTTCGACCTGAACGCCACGCCCGACGCCCTCCCTTCCCTGGCTGTGGCCGGCTGCTTCGCGGAGGGGAAGACCGAGCTGCTCAACGTCCCGCAGGCGAGGGAGAAGGAGACAGACCGCCTGGCCGTCATGACGCGGGAGCTGTGCAAGATGGGCGGTCAGGTCGAGGAGCTGGACGATGGACTCGTCGTTCGCCACAGCCCACTGCGGGGGGCGCAGGTGGACGGGCACGGTGACCACCGGGTGGTCATGGCCCTGGCGGTGGCCGGTCTGGCGGCCGAAGGCCGAACCGTGGTGGCGGGCGCGGAAGCAGCCGCCGTCACGTTCCCCAACTTCGTGGACTTGATGCAGTCCGTGGGCGCCCAGATGCGCCGCGTTCGGTAAGCGCCCGCTGGGGCCCGGGTCGGGCCGGTCCACCCGTTTCGATTCTACGGAGCTTACCGTGTCGGCTTCCCATTCAAGGCGCAACATCGTCTGCCACTTCCTGGACGGGGTGTTCTTCTTCGCGGCGCTGATCATGTTCAGCCGGGAAGTGATCATCCCGGCGATGATCAAGGAGCTGACGGACTCGGCGCTGCTGGTCGGTCTGGTGCCCTCGATCATATGGGTCGGCATTATCGCGCCGCAACTCCTCTACGCCAAGCGCATCGAGGGTCTTGCCTACAAGAAGCGCACGGTGCTGCTGTGGGTGTTCGTGCAGCGCGTTGGCTGGCTGGTGCTGCTTGCGTCCCTGTTCATGCGGTGGGGGCCCGTCTTCACCCTCACGGTCTTCTTCGTCACCCAGACCACCAACAGCCTGGGCAGCGGGTTCCTGATTCCCGTCTGGACGGATTGGTACGCGAAGACGGTGCCGGAGGACATGTGGGGCCGGCTGCTGGGCTACCGGCGGGCGGTTCCCGGCGTGGTGGGGCTGGGGCTGGGATTTGCCATAGACCACGTGATGGCCGCTTACCTCCCACCGGCGCGTTACCAGGTGCTGGCGGGCTGCGCGGTGCTGTTCTACGCCCTGTCCGCCCTCTGCGTGGCGCTGGTGCACGAGGAGCCGGAGGAGGACCTGCCGGATCAGCGAGGCGTCAGTCTGCGGGACTACCTGGGGGACGTCTCGAACATCCTCGTTCGCCGGCTCGACTTCCGCCGGTTCATGGTGGCCGCGCTGCTGACGTGCGTCCCGCTCACCATCACCATCACGTTCCTGATGCGCTACGGGTTGGAGTACCCGGGCGTGCCGGATGCCATCACGGGCACGTGTACGAAGGTGATGTTTGTCGCCGGCGCGGCGGGCGCCTTGCTCGGAGGCATCGTCAGCGACCGATGGAACGCGCTGGCGCCGTTCCGCGTCTTCCCCCTGTTCGGACTCGGGGCGGCCGCATTTGCCTTCGCGACGGCGCACCCGGCGGCCCTGACAACTGCCTTCGGGCTCTACGGCTTCGCCTTCGGGGTGCGGATGGTCGTCATGCTGCCGGCGGTGTTCCGCTACGCAGGGCCGGAGCGCAGGCCGACCTACACGGCGGTCTCCTTCACGGTCCTCAGCCTGCCCAGTGCCGTTCTGCCGCCGCTGCTCGGGGCGATGTTGGACGCCGACCTGCTGGCCTTTCCGCTGGTATTTCTTCTATGCGCCATAATGTCGCTGATCGGGTGGGTGCTGTTCCTGGGCATGCCGGCTCCGGAGCTCAGTGAGGCGACTGGCGGCGCGGAGAGGTGAGTGGTTGCCGCCTCTGTCACCGGCTGGTGAGCCACCGCTGGAAGCGCCTGCGGAACTCGCGCAGCGCCCTGCCCCGGTGGCTGACGGCGTTCTTCTGCTCCGGCGTCATCTGGGCGAAGCTCCTGCCCGCCGGCCCGTAGTAGAAGACCGGATCGTAGCCGAATCCGCCTTCGCCGACCATGTGCGTGAGGATGCGCCCGCCCACCCGGCCGCGGGCGGTCAGGGCGACCTCGCCTTCCGGACTCCCGAGCGCGATGCAGCACAGGAAGTGGGCAGTGCGCTCGGGCGCGGGCACGCCGTCCAGCTCTCTCAGCAACTTCCGGCACAGCTTCTGCGGCGTCGGGTCGGGGCCGGCGTAGCGGGCGCTGTGCACGCCCGGCCGGCCGTCCAGCGCGTCCACGAATAGCCCCGAGTCGTCGGCCACGGCGTACATGCCGCAGGCGACTGCCGTCTGGCACGCCTTCCTGGCCGCGTTCTCGGCGGGGGTGTCGCCATCCTCAACGACCTCCGGCACGCCCGCCACACGGTCCGGGGTCAGGACTTCAACGGGCAGGTCCGCCAGCAGGGCACGCATCTCGCGGCACTTGCCCGGGTTCCCAGTTGCGATCAGCAAACGCACGCTCTTCCCTTCGCCTGAAGGTCCGGCGAGCCCATTCCGCCGAGGCTTCGAAGCCCACTGGACGCCGGACCTACCCGTTCCTCTGCTGAACGGTCGCCCCGCGAGGTTGCATCTGCGGGAACAGGTCCTGGACGGCCTCGGCGATCCGCTTCACGTAGCGCAGTTCGAGGCCCTCAAGCGAGGTCTCCCTGGCGATGTGCTCGACTGCGCGCCGGCTCTGCCCCGGCAGCATCGCCCTGCCGGTTCCGGCGCGCCGGGCGGCGGCCAGGCGCTCGCGGAGGTGCGGCACGTCGCGTATGCGGCCGTGCAAGGTGACCTCCCCCACGGCGGCGACGCCCTCCGGGATCGGCGCGTCGCACAAGACCGAGGCGAAACCCAGCGCGATGGCCAGGCCGAAGGCCGTGCCCTCCTTGGGCACTGCGCCGCCCGGCAAGTGCACGTGGAAGTCGGACTGCCGCAGCACGTCAGGGCTGACGCCGAACTCCGCCGCCCGGTTGCGCCAGAACTGATGCGCCAGCATAGCGCTCTCCCGCAGGGCCTCGCCAGCGCGCCCGGTCACTGTCAGCTTGCCCTCGCCCTCGGTGCGGCTCACCTCGACCCACATCAACTGGCCGCCGGCCGGAGACATGGCCAGTGTGGCACAGACACCGGGTCGGCCGACGCGCACGTGTCGTTCCGGCCTGTACTGCGCCGGCCCGAGAAGGTCGTGCACGCGCGCAGCGTCCATGTGTTCGTAGCAGAACCGGCCGCCGACGTGCCGGCGGGCTACCTTGCGGCAGAGCGCCGCGATCCGCCTCTCCAGGTCTCGCACCCCCGCCTCCTGGGTGTAGCCCTCGATAAGAAGCTCCAGGGCGTCCTCTGCGATCTCGACCCGCTTCGGGTCCAGCCCCGCCTCGGCGACCTGGGCGGGGACCAGATACTGCCGGGCGATGCAGACCTTCTCCTCCGGGGAGTAGCCGGACAGCTCCATCACCTCGAGCCGGTCCAGCAGCGCCGGCGGGATTGTGTCCGACGTGTTGGCCGTGCCGATAAACATCACGTGGGACAGGTCGAACGGGACGGCCAGGTAGTTGTCCACGAACGTGGCGTTCTGCTGCGGGTCCAGCACCTCCAGCAGGGCCGAGACGGGATCGCCTGTGAGCCCGCTGCGCAGCTTGTCCAGCTCGTCCAGCATCAGCACGGGGTTGCGTACGCCGACGTCGTGCAGCACGCGGATGATGCGTCCGGGCATGGCGCCGATGTAGGTGCGGCGGTGTCCGCGTATCTGCGCTTCGTCCCCCACCCCGCCCAGGGACACGCGCCGGAAGCGGCGACCGGTGGCCTCCGCGATGCTACGGCCGAGGGACGTCTTGCCGACGCCCGGAGCGCCGACGAAGCACAGCAGCGCCCCCTCCTGCTGCGGGTTGAGCTGCCGTACGCTCAGGTACTCCAGTATGCGCTCTTTGACCTCTTCCCGGTCGTAGTGGTCACGATCCAGGATCTCCCGCGCGGTCGCCAGGTCCACGAACGCATCCGTCCGCTTCTGCCAGGGGAGCTGAGCCAGCCAGTCCAGATAGTCGCGCGCGATAGGGAACTCCGGCGATCCCGGAGGCATGTTGGCGAGCCGCGCCAGTTCCCGGTCGGCCTCCCGCCGTGCCTCCGGCGGAAGCTCGGCTTCGTCCAGCCTCTGGCGGGCGTCGCCCAGCTCGTCTTGCTCGCCGCTCAGCTCAGCCAGTCGGCTCTCCAGCTCGCGCTTGCGATCCTCCAGGTACTGCCGCCTGCCCTGCTCGCTGACTGAGCGCCTGGCGTCCTCCTGGATGCGCCGTTCGGCCGCTGCGATCTGCTCCTCGGTGCGCAGCACGGGGATCAACATGCGGTATCGGTTCACCGGATCGAGCTCCTCCAGGATCCGCTGTTTGTCTTCGACCTCCAGGGACAGGCCGAACGCCACTGCGTATCCCAGATCAGAAGAGCCCAGCAGCGACTCCATCTGAACCAGCGCCCGGACGGTCTCCGGCCCCGCCGAGACCAGCCTCTCCACCTCCCGGCGCAGCTCGGGGGGCGGTTCCTGGTCCGGTTCCGGCAGTGCCGCCACACGGACGGCCATGTACGGCTCGTCCGATTCGAGGGCTTCGATGCGGCACCGTGCCACGCCCTCGAGCAACACGTTCAGCACTTCCAGATCCAGCACTTCCCCCACCTGGCGGACGTTTGCCGTGACGCCGACCACGTAGAGATCGTCGAGAGTAGGTCGCTCGACGGTGGCATCACGCTGGGCCACCAGGACCAGTGTGTTGTCCCGTTGTTGGGCGGCGCGCAAGGCGGCGACCGAGCGTGGCCGGCCCACGCGCACGGCGGTGATCACGCCCGGGAACATGACCAGGTCCCGGAGGGGTATCAGGGGAAGGGTTCTGCTTCGCTGTTGGTCCCGGACCATTGCCGGTGTCCGTTGCGCATCACAGAATGAGCCGGAGCAGCGACGAGGAGCAATACTCCGGCCCTTCCATTGTCGGCCAACTCACTGTCCTTTTCCAGCGTGCACCGGCGCGGCCACCCGGAGATGGATGGGGACCTCTTCGTCGGGAGGATAGGGATACAGTGGCAGCTGCTCCCCTGCGGACCACTTCCGGCCGGCAAGCGCCGCCCATGCCCTGGCGCGCTCATCGAGCCCGTCGGCCAGTTGACCGGTAAGCGTCTCTGCGCCCGGATGGGTCGGCTTCGCGCCGTGTTTCCGTGCGTGGGCCCTGAACACCCACGGCCTGTCTATCAACATGCAGGGACGCAGCAGATTGCCGTCGTAAGGTATGCCCCGCCGGATGGCTTCGAACAGGGGGTGCTTCAACGCCTCGGTCAGGGTGGTGTCTTTCACGTTGTCCACGGCGAAGTGGCAGAAGACGCACGGCTCGATGTCGCCGTTGTTATTCACGTGGAAGTAGCGCTTCCCCCCCGCCATGCAGCCGTTGACCTCCGCCCCGTCGTTCCAGAAATCCGACAGGAAGATGGGATACTTGTTGCGCAGCTCGTAAACCCGCACCCGCATGTGCTCGCGCTGCTCCGGGGTGACCATCAAGTCCAGGTTCGGGTTACGGCCGATGGGTATGTACTGGAAGTACCATCCGTAGAGACATCCGTGCTCGATCATGAGTTCGACGAACTCGTCCCTCATGATGGCCTCGGCGTTCCTCCGGGTGGCGGTGGCGCTGAAGCCGAACAGCACGCCCTCGCCCCGCAGGTTCTCCATCGCCTGGAGGACGAGCCGGTGGGTGCCCTTGCCCCGGCGGTCGTCGGTCAGCAGACGGTCGCCCTCGATGCTGAGCATGGGCATCACGTTGCCGCATTCGGCAAAGCGGGCGGCCACTTGCTGGTCAATGAGCGTGCCGTTGGTGTAGATCTGGAACTGGGAGTCCTGGTGCTCTCCGTAGAAGCGGTAAAGGTCCTTGCGCAGCGTGGGTTCGCCGCCGGAGAAGACGAAGAAGTGGATGCCCATCTTCTCCTCGGCCTCGGTCACCGCCCTGTCCAGCACATCGTAGGGCAGGTCTTCGCCCCTGCCGTACATCGCCGCCCAGCACCCTTCGCACGCCAGGTTGCACCGCGCCGTAACGTCGAACACGATGATGTACGGTGGGTCGTAGCCGTGCTGCTGGCGGAAGCGGCGTCGCCTGGAGCGGCTCAGGAACCAGGCGTAACCGTACAGATTCCGGATCAGGCAGGTCCTGGCCTTCGGATTCATCTCGGTGGAGATGCGCTTCAGCCACTGTCCGAAGGGATGCCCCTGCTCGACCAGCCACCTGAACCGGCGTGCCTGGCGCTTGTCCTCGGGATCGGTTGTCACCTTCCCAAACAGCGACCAGATCCGGCCCAGAGAGTCCGGAGAGGAGTTCGCAATCAACTTGCTCAGCTGCCCGGCAACTGCCGACTTCGCTGCGTCTGTCGCCTTCTCAAAGACCATAGTGCCACCCCCCCACGACCGAATGACTCGCGTTGCCCCGGTGCTTGACGCGCGTCGGTGCCCGTTCCCCGTCCTCCTTGCGGAGGCGAACACTTTCGGACGTACGCCACCGACAGAATACCCAGTCTACATGCCGCGCCGTGAGTGGTCAAGACAAAAAATGGGTGGCCGGCTCTGCTTCACATCTGTCGGCCCAGGCGCAGCAGAACTAGCAAGAAGAAAGGACCACCCAGCATCGCCGTGAGTACCCCCACCGGGAGTTCGGAGGGAGGAAACGCCGACCGCGCGACCGTGTCCGCCCCCGCCAGGAACGCGCCCCCCACAAACACCGACACGCACAGCAGTCGGCGATGGTCCGGCCCCAGGATGCCGCGTACCGCGTGGGGAATGATCAGGCCGACGAAGCCGATGGGACCGGCGATCGAAACCACCGACGCCGTCAGCAGGGAGCCCGCCAGGAATGCCTCCCGCTGCACGGCGCCCACGGCCACCCCCCGGCCACCCGCCATCTCCTCCCCCAGGGCGAGCTGGTTCAGGGCGTTGGCCTCGGTGAACATCAGCACCACCGCGGGCAGGAAGAACGGCACCATGCTGCCCAGGCTGCGGTAGCCGTGCACATCCAGCCCCCCCATCAGCCAGCGGTCAACGATGACCAGCTTCTGTGGGTCACTGATGAAACGCACGAACATGATGAGCGCGGAGCAGATCAGCCCCAACGTGACCCCGGCCAGCAGCAGAGTCAGCGGGGAGACGGTCCGCGAGCGCCGCGCGAGTGCGTATATGATCGCGACGTTCACCAGCGCACCGGCCAGCGCGAAGAACTGCACCGAGGTCAGCGCGCCGAAAGCGGGCGCCCGCAGACCGAGCGAAATAGCTGCCACGGCCCATAGGGCGCCGCCTGCGCTCACACCCAGAGTGTGAGGCGTGGCCAGCGGATTGCGCAGGAGCGCCTGGAAGACGGCCCCGGCCACCGCCAGGCCGCCTCCGGCCAGCAGGCCAAGCAGCACGCGGGGCAGGCGCTGCATCAGCACGATGTTGGCCTGCCCCGGGTCCTCCGCCGTGCCCACCAGCACCCGCAGCACCTGCCCCGGCGGCACGTGCACCTGGCCGAACATCAGACAAACCGTCCCCACCACGACCCATAGCAGCAGGCCGCCGGCCAATGCCGTCCAGAAGCGGCCCGGCGTCAGATGTAAGTCAGCGCGTCTCATGGGCTGCCTCTCCGAGGACAAGCACCAGGGGGGCGTGGGTGAACGGGTTCTCAATGATCCGCACGGGCGCCCCGTACACGCCGCCCAGCAGCGCCTCCTCCAGCACCTCCGAGGGCGCGCCCAGCCGCACAAGCTCCCCGCAGGACAGCAGCGCCAGCCGGTCGCAGAACTGCGCCGCTGCGTTCAGGTCGTGCGTTACCAGCGCGACGGCGATCCCCTGCCGCGAAAGGCGCCACAGCAGGTCCAGCACCTCCGTCTGGTGGTGGATGTCCAGGGCGGCGGTGGGTTCGTCCAGCAGCATGACGGACGGTTCCTGCGCCAGGATGCCGGCGATCAGCGCCCGCTGCTTCTCGCCGCCGGACAGGGTGGAGAAGACGCGCCCGGCCAGCTCTGTGGTATCCGTCTCCCGCATCGCCCGCTCCGTGGCGCGCGCGTCCTCGTCGGACAGGAACCCGAAGGCGCCCTGGTAGGGATAGCGGCCCATGGCCACCACCTCCCCCACGCGGAACCGGAACGCCGTCTCCGGGCTCTGAGGCAGGAACGCGAGCTGGCGGGCCAGCTCGCGCCGGGCGATGCCGCGAAGGTCGCGCCCGTCCAGGCTGGCCCGACCGGCTCCCGGCCGGAGGAACCCCGCCATCAGGCGCAGCAGCGTGCTCTTGCCCGAACCGTTCGGGCCCACGATGCCCAACACCTCCCCGGCGTGGACGCAAAGTGACACGTCGTGAAGCTCGAACTCTCCCGCCCCGTAGGAGAAGGAGCATTCCTGCAGTTGGAGCCCGTCCGCGTTCACGACGTGTCGTCCCCGTGCAGAAGGTCCGCCAGGGCTTCGGCGAGTTGGACGACCCGCGGCCCGGGGATCATCGCGTAGGTGGCGGTGACCACGTACACCCTCCCCTGCTGCACGGCGGGCAGCACGGGCAGCCCCCTCCACAGTCTGCGGACTTCTCGGCGAGCGGCTTGCGGGTCGCCGCCCTCCCCGTGCAGCTCCACTATCACCTCCGGCCGGCGCCGGATGACTGCTTCTTTGTTCACCGCGGCGTAGTTCCTCGGCAGGTCCGCGAACACGTTGCATCCGCCGGCGGCCTGCAGCAGGTCGTGCAGGAACGTCCGCGGCCCAATCGTGTAGACGTTACTCAAGGAGCCCGGCTCGCGCCCTGTCACCAGCAGCACGTCTACGCGCGGTTCGTCGCTGACCCGCGCGCGCACCTTCGCCAGCCGGTAGCGCATCTCCGCGGCAACCAGCTCAGCCTGCGCCGGCCGTTCCAGCAGCTCGCCGACGCGCTCAATCGCCGCGAAGATGGATTCCAGATCCCTCAACTCCAGCAAGCGGAGCGCTATCCCATTGGCGCCGGCGAACTCACCCAGATCGGCCGCTTCTCCCTGGGAGATAATCAGGTCCGGCGACAGGCTCAGAATGCGTTCGAGGCTCGGGTTGAAGAAACCCCCGCAGGACTGCTTCGTGAGCGCCTCGGGAGGCCACTTCGCGTGCTGGCTCACGCCCACCACACGGTCGCCCCCGCTCACGGCGAACACGATCTCAGTAACCGCAGGTGACATGCACACGATGCGGCGGAACCGGTGGCGGCCACGGCCGGGCTCCGACCTCTGGCCCGCCGCAGTCACCGACGATGGTCTCACCGAAGCAAGCCACCAGGACAGGCAGAGGCCCACCACTGCCGCCACGGCAACGAGCGCCGCTTTGCTCCAGCTTCTCTGCACCACTGTCTCCTCCGGCGCTCGGCAAGGCGGCTCAGGGAAGGAGGCCGCCCCCGGACCACAGATGCGTTGCGTCCGGCCCGAGCAAAGCTACAGTTACGAGGACGACCGACTCGACGATCTCGCTCGACGCTCCGAGCAAGTCCCCCGTGACCCCGCCCACGCGACGGCGACACCACAGCCCAAACGACCTGGCGATCGCCCACCCGACGGCCAGCGCGGCCAGGCCGGCCACTCCCCACCCGATCAGCAGCAGAAATGCTGCCGACAGCAGCGCGGCAGCCAGGTGCCAGGGCCGCGCCTCGCGGACGAAGGCCGCCCCGGTGCCGCCCTCCGGGCGGGCGTAGGGCAACCAGAACGCCACGTCCACAATCAGCGCTCTGGAGGCGATGTACGCCGCCACGACCCAGGCCGAAAGGCCGAGTGCCGCCAGCCGCGCAAGGGCGGCCCACTTGAGCAGCAGGACGCACAGAACCGCGAGCACCCCGAACGTCCCGGTGTGCGGGTCCTTCATGATCCGGAGCGTCTCCTCTCTGTCGAGACCCCCGCCGAAGCCGTCGGCCCAGTCCGCCAGCCCGTCCAGGTGCAAGCCCCTGGTCAGCACCACTCCGCCTACCACCACGAACGCCGCCACGCCGCCCGGCCATTCATGTCCCGTGATCGCGTCCACGCCGAGCGCCAACGCGTAGAGCACCAGTCCCATCAGGCCGCCGACAACGCCGAACCAGGACAGCCCTGCCGACGGGCGCTGTGCACCTCGGCCCGGCAAAGGCACGATGGACAACGTCCTGACAGCCGCTGCCAATCCGCTCAACATCCGGCCTCCTTGCTGACCCTCTGACCGGGTAGGCGCGGCGTCTCGCCGCTCCTTGTCCGGCGGGGACGCCGGACCTACCCCTTCCTTAAGAGGCTTCCGGCGTCGGAGACGCCTGCGGAACCGAAGGTCGCCATCTCGCTGTAGAGCTTGACGGCAGCTTCGATGACCGACATGGCAAGGGCAGCGCCCGTGCCCTCTCCCAGGCGCATCCTCAGGTCGAGCAAGGGCTCGACGCCCATCACGTCAAGGACATGCCTGTGCCCAGTCTCATCGGAGCAGTGGCTGAAGAACAGATAGTCCGAGATGCGTTCGCAGAGACGCATCGCCACCAGTGCACCGGCCGTCGAGATGAACCCGTCAATGACGACGGGCATCTGAGAGGACGCCGCTCCCAGGACCAGCCCGCAGATGCCGGCGATCTCGAGACCCCCCAGGGCCGCAAGAGTGCCGAGGGGGTCCGCCAGGTGGTCTGCGTTGACGCTCAAAGCGCCCTCGACGACCTGCCTCTTCCTGGCAAGCGAGGCATCGTCCACGCCGGTTCCCCGGCCGGTTACCTGCTCGACCGGGCAGTCGAGTATGGCCGCGAACAGGGCGGCCGACGGGGTGGTGTTCCCGATGCCCATCTCCCCGGCGCCCAGCAGCGTGACGCCCTCCTCGGCGGCCTGGCGGGCCAGCTCGACGCCTACCAGCACGGCTGCCCTGGCTTCCTCCCCGGTCATCGCGGGGCCTTCGGCGATGTTGCGCGTGCCGGATGCCACCTTCCTGCGGCACAGACGCGGGGCGGCCTCAAGCGGGTCGTCCACCCCGATGTCCACCACCTGCACCTCCGCACCGATGTGGCGGGCCAGCACGTTGACGGCGGCTCCGCCGGCGAGCATGTTGCGCACCATCTGCGCGGTCACCTGCTTCGGGTAGGCGGAGACGCCCTCCTCGGACACTCCGTGGTCGCCGGCGAACGTGACAATCCTCTTCTTCCCCACGCGCGGGCGGTCCGTTCCGGTTATCAGGCAGTAGCGCAGGGCGATCTGCTCCAGCCTGCCCAGGCTGCCCGGCGGCTTGGTCAAGCTGTCCAGGTGGCGGCGCACTCGCTCCGCCAGGAGCAGCTCAACCGAGCCGATCGCCTCAATCGTCGCCTGCAGGGAGTCCATCCGCCCTCTCCTTCAAGGCCACCGGGACACCGCTGACCATCAGAATCACCTCATCCGCCAGGGCAGCGACTTCCTGATTCAGCCGCCCCAGCACGTCGCGGAACTTCCGAGCCGCTTCATTGGCCGGGACGATGCCCATGCCCACTTCGTTCGTTACAAGGATCAGATCACAGGGAGGTCCGGTGAGGACACCGAGCAGCGCGACCAGTTCGGGCAGCTCGTCGGAGCAGGCGCCATGATAGTGTGCCAGGTTGCCCAGCCACACTGTCAGGCAGTCAACGACCGCAATGGCGACATCTGCGGGCAGTGACCGGATGGCCCCTGCCAGGTCCAGGGACTCCTCGACCGTGAGGAACCCGTCCCCCCGCTCCGTACGGTGGCGCGCGATACGGCGACGCATCTCATCATCCAGGGGCTCCGCTGTGGCGATGAACGCCCTTCGGGCGTACGGCTCGGCCAGTTGCAGGGCGTGGTTGCTCTTGCCACTCCTGCCGCCGCCGGTGACCAGTGTCACTTGCGCCATCGCAGGCGCTCCTCTACTGCCCCGCTCCTGTGAGGACCAGGTCGCCGCCCTCCCTGCGGAACATGAGGGTGGCCCGGCCTGCACGCTCGTCTGCGGCAGCGTGAGCGACGGTCACTCGCAGGTAGTCGCCGAACCAGACAGCTTCCTCGAGGCTGATGGCGGTGGCGCCCTTCAGGTCCGCCACCGCCGACAGCGCCGCTGCCCGCCCACGCCTGGAGGCATCCGTCGCGAGGAACTGCCCCGCCTGTCCGGGATCCTTCGCTGCCGAGCGGAGTATCTGCAGCGCCTCCCGCACCTCCGGGTCGGCCGCTGTGGCCTCGGAGCGGCCATACTCCGGGCCCGCGGTCGCGACCACCAGGGCGACCGCCAGCACGGCAACCGCGCCGGCCGCTGCCACGGCGATCTTCGCTGTGGCGTTCCACTCCACGCCTGCTCCTCATCAGGCTAAGGGTCTACTTGGCCGGGTCGAAGTACATGTCCTCGGTGTCGCAGACCACGCCGAGGTAATCCTCGTCGGGCTCCATGGCGGGATCGGGCTCAAGGGAACTCACGTGACCGTCCGCCCACAGTACGTTCGCGCGACCGCCGTGGCGGAAGTGGGCGTAGCCCAGGTCCCACGGAATCGCTTGAGAGGGAGGTGTCCAGTACCAGTTCTCCTGGAGCGGCCCCATCCAGTTGCGCGCGGAGTCGCCGAACAGCAGCGTGCTGGTGCTTCTGCGCACCACGGACTCGTGCCTGCCCACGTAAGTTGCCTTGTAGTCGGGCTCCCACCAGTTGCCTTCCTCCACCAGCGTCGTCAGGTAGTGGTAGTTGTAGGCGTAGCCGGTGCACGGCCCCCCGGCGCGTGGCACGTAATGGCGCCACTTCAGGGCCGGGCACTGCCAGACCTCCCGGCTGTCACCCAGGAAGGGGGACAGATAGCCGCACGAGAAGTCCACCTCCTCGTAGAGCCCGCCGTAGAGGCCGAAGAACTGCCTGCCGCCCCCTGTATCCGCCCGGTACTCCCCGCAGGACGGCAGGTGGCCCCCATGGTTGGCGATGTACATCACAGTAGCCGCGCCGAGGTTGTGCAGGTGGTCCTGGCAGGAGGTGGACTCCGCTCGCGCGCGGACGGTTGCCAGGGCGGGCATGAGCATGCCCGCCAGGATGGCCATGATGGCTATGACGACCAGCAGTTCGATCAGAGTGAACGCGCGCCCGAGCATGTCCATGCACCTCCCCGAGTGCAGGGGTTGGGGCGCCGGGGAGGAGACAACGGCTGCGCGCCCGGCGAGCCGACTATCGCGGGGCCAAGAAGAAACGGCCCACGCCGCCGGCACCGGGGGCGGAGGCCATTGCAGGGGCATGCGTACCGCCTGTCCTGGCGCCTCCCTCAACACCCGAAGGTCAACGGCACCGCGTCGGCGGGCAGGTCTCCTGACTTCCGGGTCGTCGCTACCAGCCCGGCCTTCCCATCCCCGCGTGGGGGACAGTGGCTCATCGTGGGCCTTCGCTACCGGTCACAGTGGCGGGTCCGTAACGGATTCGCACCGTTTTCCCTGGGCCCTCGCGGGGCCTCGGCCTCGCCGACGCAAACTACTATACTCCTCACTGCGGCATCAGTCAAGCGCGCTCAGACGGCCAGTATTCGGTCCATCGCTTCGCTCAACTCGGCCAGGGCGTCGTGGTCCAGCCCGAAGAACTCCGCAACGCACGGCCCGTCGTAGCCCACCTGACGGAGGGACTCCATGACTGCCGGCCAGGCCACATCCCCCTCCGTCAGGGGGCAGAAGCCCTCCAGCGTCCCCACGGACCGCTTGAAGTCCTTGAAGTGCACGCAGCTCACTCGCGGCCCGAGGATACGGATCCAGTCCTCCGGGTAGCCGAACGCGATCACGTTCCCCACGTCGAAGTAGGAGCCGACGCGCACCGAACCGAATCCGTCAATGAAGTCGCGCATCTCCAGCGGGCTGAGCAGCAAGCGGTTCCATACGTTCTCGATGCCCAGGGTGACGCCGGCTTCCTCGGCCGTGGGCACTATCCGGGCAATGCCCTCCCTCATGCGCTGCATGGCAACGTCGTAGGGCACGTGTTCGTTCCCGTCCGCGCCGGGCGGCGCCAACATGCCCGGCACGACCAGCAGCGTGTCGAGGCCCAGCCACGCGGCCAGGTGCACGCTCCTCAGGATCACTTCGACCCCCCTTTGCCGGATGCTCTCGTCATCGGCGGTCAAAGGGTACTGCCAGCCCAGGCCGCTGGCCAGGCTCGTCAGCCGCACACCCGCCCGTTCAGCCGCTTCCAGCAGCTCGGCGCAGTCTTCCTCACTGCTGCGCGGAGTGAGCAGCCCTTCCTCGCCGACGGCCGGCTCGACCCCGTCGAACCCATGCCTGTGCGCCTCTTCGAAGAGGGATGCTGCCGGGCGCTCTGTGTTGCCCTTCAGAGCCCAGATGCTGATTCCCTTCAACATGACGATGACCCCTTCGGATCAGCGATCTACACTCCGCGGAGTCTAAGCGCGGCTCCGGGCAGCGCCATCGCGGGTTGGTGTGGACACCGGGCCTGGCTCAGGCAACTCGCTGGTCATACCACACCGTCCCGCGGGGCGCAACACGATCCGGGACGCACAAAGCGGGTCCCACGGGAGGAGTTGGCCTCAGTCCAGCCGGAGCGCTTCGGCCCCTATGAGCAGAACGCGCTCCCCCGGCTCTATGCCGGCAACGCTCACGGCCTCGGCGGCGGCCTCGCGCAGGGCCTGCTGGTCGCTCGCCAGTGTTTCGGTCAGGGCGGAGCGCAACTGGTCCGGCGCGCCTTCGCCGGTGCGTTTCATCACTGCCGCCGCTGCATAGCAGGCCGTCGCCTTTATCTCGGTCGTACTGCCCTGCCGAACGACCCGCGCCAGGGGCAGCAGGCACTGCTGCGAGCCGATCGCTGCCAGCGCGTCCATGGCCGCTACGGTTACCTCGTCCCGGTAGCCGCGCAGGGCCTTGATGAGAGCGGGCTCGAGCTGGCCAAGCGGGTACTGCGTCCGCGCGGGGTCCACAACGTTGACCGCCTGTACAGCCTTCAGGACCAGGGCCTCTTCCTCCTCGGTGAAGGCGGAGCGGCTCCTCGCCAGCACCTGTTGCACGATGGGCTCCAGCTTCGCCGCACGGACATCGTCAGCGGTCAGGATCTGCGTCACTGCCTCGTAGCCGGCCACGTCCGCCACGGGCCCTTCCGGACCGACGATGGCGTAGATGGGCAGCCCGGTGGTGCGCGGGTCGGACTGGAGGAGGTCCAGCACCCGCCCGAACAGCACCTCGGGCGCCCCGGCGGAGATGAACGCCACGTCCACGGAGGGCTGCATCGCAAGAGCGGCCTGGATGCTGCCCTCGTGCACCCTGGTCTCGATGGTCGCCAGGCCCTGCGCGCGCAGGATGCTGGTCAGGGTGTTGCGCGTCTGGAAGTCGTTCACCAGTACCAGCGCGTGCCGACTGGCGGCGGCATGCAGCGCGGCGGACATGACGTCGGTGATCGTCTGCGGCTGTCCGCACTCACCGCTCGGGCAAGAACGCACGAGCGTGATGGCCGCGTTGTAGCGCACGTCCTTCATCCCGGACTGCAAGCCCTTCAGCAATGCCGCCACGGTCCCCTCAGCGGCCATGCCCGTGCTGGCGCTCAGCTTGTCGCGCACTGCCTTGACAAGGTAGAGGGAAGCCGGAGCGTCCTCAGCGTCGAGCGTCATAGACAACGCATGGGCCACGACCGGCGTTTCCAGCAGGCTCACCAGCACCGGCGCCTGCACGGCCAAGACCTCCGCCCTCTGGGCGGCGTCCGTGCGCCGCTCTTCGGGAACGGGCTCTCCCCCGAACAAGACCTCCTCGGATCTGTAGATCTCGCACAGGGCTAACTGCCGCACGGTTGCGGCTGCCAGCAGCGCCTGGAGGTCGGTGTTGCCGGGCGCCAGCTCCAGCCCGTCCAGGGCTGTCTCAGCGGCCATTCGCTGGTAGTAGAGGTAGTTCGGAATGGTCTCGTAGACGATCCTCAGGGGCATGGTTTCGCCATCAGAGTCCCACGACCACACGTCGGCGCTGACGCCGAAGGTGTAGCCGATTCGCGGCGCGTCCTCGCGGAAGTAAGCCTTGCCCAGCGCCACGTACTGGGACACGGCGGAGCCGAGTTCCTCCAGCGTCTTGTCCGTTATGTTGTCCAGTGCCTCGGCGGCGGCCTCGACCACCGGCGCGGCGCTGTCGGGATCCTCCCATGCGGCCATGAGGGCGGGCACTGCCCGTACGTCCCCGATGTGCCCGAGCACGGCAGCGACCCGGGTGCGTAGCAGCGAGTCGTCCGACTCCCGCAGGACCTCGATCAGCGGCAGGCAGGCGTCCCGCTGCAGGTCGGCCAGCAGTGAGAAAGCCCTCCCGACGACCTCCTGCTGGTCTGGCTCCGCCATCTCCAGCAGTGGCATCAGATAGGGCACGGCGTACGGCCCGTATCCCCTGAGGTGGACACGCGCCTTGCCATAGACCGCCGCCTTGTCCGAGGTGAAGTTGGCGATCAGTTCGTCGGCATTGCGCACGGGCTTGCGCTGCTCACGGACCGCCCGCATCATCATCTCCATGATGCGCTCGACCTGGTCGGCGAGTTCCTCCCGCTCCTTCATCTTGAAGAAGATGCCCAGTTCGGCGCGGTCGCGCATCTGGAGTGCGGCCCGCATGCTGGGCTCCAGGCTGAGCAGCTCGTCGAATGCCTCACGCGCCTGCCCGTACTCGCCCGTCTGGTAGTAGGTAATCGCCTGCTCAAAGAGCTCGACCGCCCTCTGGTCCTCCGCCTCCCCGGCGCGGGCAACGCCCGCCGAAAGCAGCGTCGCCACGGCCAATACCACTACCCACCGCTTCAGATGAATGCACATGTGTCGCTCCCTATCGAATGCGAGGTGAGACTGAGTTTTGACCAACGCCCGCCCCGGTGCTCTCGGGCGGCGCTGTATCTTGGTTCATAGAAAGGGCTTCTCGGGCTCGATCAGGTCCGCGTAGGTCTCCCGCCGCCGAATCAGCCGGCAGCGCTCGCCGTCTACCAGGACCTCCGGGGCCCGTGGACGGCCGTTGTAGTTCGAACTCATGCTGAACCCATACGCGCCGGCGCTGAACACGGCCAGCAGCTCGCCCTGCTCCGTCGGCGGCAACGGCCGGTCCTTCGCCAGAAAATCGCCCGTCTCGCAGACGGGACCCACCACGTCCACGATCTCTGTGGCGAAGCCTTCGTGGGCTCTCTGCCCGGGGCGCACGACCCCGGGCATCCCGTCCGCACTCCGCACCGGCCAGATGCGATGGAACGCGCCGTACAGAGTCGGCCGAATCAGGTCGTTCATCGCGGCGTCGCAGACGAGGAACCGCTTGCCGTACTGAGTGTCCTTCCGGTAGAGGACCCGTGACAGCAAAACGGCGCTGTTACCAGCAATGTACCGGCCGGGCTCAATGATAACCCGGCAGGCCGATTTTTCAAGATAACACTGCACTGCGGAGGCGTAATCAACCGGCCCTACGGCCTCCTCGCCGGTCTCCGAGATGCAGTAGCCGCCGCCGATGTTCAGATGATCCAGCCGGCAGCCGACCTCCCGCAGCCTTTCAACCAGCGGCAGCACCAAGGCAAGCGCCCGCTGGTAGGGTTCGGTCGCGGGGATCGGAGAGCCAAGGTGCATGTGGACTCCGACCACCTGAACGCCTTCCCAGTCGGACGCCTCCCGTATCAGCTTCTCAGCTTCAGAGGTACCTATACCAAACTTCGTGCCCCCTTTGCCAGTGGTCGTCTTCTCGTGGGTGCCTGCGTCAACGTCGGGGTTGATCCGTATCGCCGCCCTGGCGGTCACGCCCATCCGCCCGGCGATGCGCTCGATCTGGCGCAGTTCGGACCGCGACTCCACGTCGAACATGTATATCCCCTCGCCGAGGGCATACTCGATCTCCTCGGCCGTCTTGCCCACGCCGGCGAAGACCACTTTGGCCGGGTCGCCGCCTGCCGCCAGGACGCGGTGAAGCTCCCCGCCGCTGACGATGTCGAATCCGCTGCCTTCAGCCGCCAGAAGCCGCAGAATGGAGATGTTGCCACAGGCCTTCACCGAGAAGCAGACCATCGGGTCCCACCGGCCGAACGCGTCCCGGATGTGGCGGAACCGCTGCCTGAGGGAGGAAGCGCTGTAAACGTAGCACGGCGTGCCCCACTCCTCGGCGATGCGGGAGGCCCGGACTTCCTCGCAGTGGAGTTCGCCCTGCCGGTATTGGAACGTCTCTTCAATCGGCACGACCATCCTCCGGTCCTAACAGGGAACGAACTGACCCAGGAGGATACACGAAAAGCGGCGGGGATGAAAGCTCTGCGCGCCCATCGGCGGTCCCGTCGGTAGGCGAGAGTTGGGAAGCCGGCGGACCGCCGTGCCCTCCCGGGATCGGGCCCCCACGGAGCTTCGGTGGTCACGGCGCAGCATTGCGCGCGCGTTGCTTACGCAAAGACAATACCACACACGCCTGCTCGCGCGCGATTATGACTCTCACTATTCCATCCCATTGTCTCCAAGGGACTTACGTCTACGAGCCCTGAAGCCGGGCAGCGTCGCACGCCCCCGGAGGGTGTGTGGGGAACTCGACACCGGGCGGCCCGCCCATCGCCCGATCTCCACAGTCGGATTACTACCCCCGCGCGTTCTCTGGCTCCCCCAGCAGGCGCGCCGCTGCGCGCAGGTGCCGCACGGGGGAGACGTCCAGCCCCAGCCGGCCGGCCTCGTCAGCGTCACTCTCCGGCACCACGGCGTGCCCGAACCCCAGCTTCCGGGCCTCCTTCAGCCGTTCGGCCAGTCGGCCCACGGCTCGCACTTCTCCACCCAGGCCCACCTCTCCGACCGCGACCGTAGCCGGCGGGAACCCGCGGTCGGTGAACGAGGACGCCAAAGCCATCGCCAGCGGCAGGTCGGCCGCGGGCTCCGGGACGCGGATGCCGCCGGCCACGTTCACGAAGGCGTCGCATTTGCCCAGCTCCAGCCCGGCCCTGCGCTCCAGCACGGACAGCATCATGCTGAAACGCCGGTAGTCCACCCCGGTCACCTTCCGCTCGGGCGTCCCGTAGGCGGGTGGCCCGACCAGCGCCTGGATCTCCACCAGCAGGGCCCGCCTTCCCTCCAGCGCGGCGGTGACCACCGCACCCGTCGCCGATTCGTCCCTCTCGGCCAGGAACAGCTCGCTGGGGTTGGCGACCTCCCGGAGGCCGTCGCCGGTCATCTCAAAGACGCCGACCTCGTTGATCGCGCCGAAGCGATTCTTGGCGGCGCGCAGGATGCGCAGCGACTGGGAACCCTCGCTCTCGAAATACAGCACCGTGTCCACCAGGTGCTCCAGCGCCCGCGGCCCGGCGATGATTCCGCGCTTGGTGACGTGGCCGGTCAGGAACAGCGCCGCTCCGTTGCGCTTGCAGTGCTCCACCAGCGCGGTCCCGCAGATGGAGACCTGCTTCAGGCTCCCGGGCATCGAGTCCAGCGCCCCGGCACCGACGCGCTGGACGCTGTCAACGATGACGACCTGCGGCTTCTGCGCCGCCAACATGCCAAGGATGGCCTCCAGCTCCGTCTCCGCACAGACCGCAAGGTCGCTTTCCTCCAGCCCGAGCCGCTCTGCGCGCATCTTGACCTGTTCGAGCGACTCCTCGCAGCTTACGTAGGCGCATGCCACGTCAGCGGCTGCCATGCGCCCGGCCGCCTGGAGCAGTATGGTTGATTTGCCGACGCCCGGCGCCCCGCCCAACAGAACGGCGCTGCCCAGCAGCAGCCCTCCCCCCAGGACGCGGTCCAGCTCCGCGATGCCCGTGCAAAGGCAATGCTGATAGTCCACGCCGAGGTCCGCCAGGCGGACCGATACCGCCGCTTCGGCCGCCTCAGGCGCGCCACCCGCGCCCGGACCGGTTTCCTGGAGCGTGTCCCACTCCAGGCAGTTTGGGCAGCGGCCGCTCCAGCGGTAGAAAGTGGCCCCGCACTCGCTGCAGACGTATTCCGTTCCCTTCCTGGCCATCCCACTCCCCTCAATGCATCGCCTAAGCGTCCCCGATGGGCTCCGCCGACTCGAGGAAGTCCTCCACCTCTTCGAGGGACGGTATCCCCCGCCGGCCGCCCAGCGCGCGGCACTTGAGGGCGGCCGTGGCCGAGGCGACTCGCATGATCCGCTCCAGCTCCCAGCCGCGGGCAACACCCAGCGAGAAAGCGCCGTGGTAAACGTCGCCGCAGCCCGTCGTGTCCGCCACCGACACGAAGTAGGCAGGCTGGCGGATGGTGCCCTCCGCGTGCACCGCGACCGACCCTCGAGGGCCGGCCGTGACCACTGCCGCCCGCCCGCCGCAGGCGGCAATCTCTTCGTAGAGGGCTGCCGCCGCCCGTTGCGGCTCCTGCTCGCCGTAGCGGTCGCGGGCGAACCCCAGCGGCACCACCGCGTAGTCGCAGTTGGCAAGCAGGTCGTCAGCGCGGCCGCCCTGCCCCTCCAGGTCCAGCGTGACCGGAATGCCCGCCGAGCGGGCCAGGCGCGCGGCGCGCAACGCCGGCTCCGGCTGGAAGTTGTCCACATGCACCACCGCCGCCCGGCTCACGACGCCCTCCGTGATGCTCTCGGGCGGCAGGACCGGCCAGTTGTCCGTAGAACAGAAGATCGTCCGCGTGCCTGCCGAGCTGTCGGCAAGGATCACGGCCACGACCACCGAACCGCCAGGGACCCGTGCGATGAAGCGGGTGTCCACGCCCTCGCGCTCGAAATCCCGCACGCAGAACTCCCCGAAGGCATCGTCGCCGAGAGCGCCCAGGTACGCCGCCCGTCCGCCCAGCCGCGCGACGGCCACCAGGGCCGTCCCGACCAGGCCGCCCCCCTGCGGCAGTATGCGGGTCTCACGGGTCTTCTGATCCTCCTCCGGCAGGCCTTCCACCTCGACCACGATGTCGAAGGCGCAGACACCGACTCCGATGACGTCGTAGTCCCGGCTCATGGTTCTCCCGTCCAGGGGCGAAGTTGAGGGCAGGTATGATAACGGGGCCGGACGCTCGTGCCAATCCGCGCACCTCAGCCGACACTTGCGAGCAGTTCGTCCCGCCACAGCTCCACGACGGCCGTGCTCGTGTCCGCCGCCCCGTAATAGACAAGGAACGTCTCCTCCAGCGGCACAATGCCCGTCGGGAAGACCACCGATGAGACGAAACCGCCCCGCTCGAAGTCCGTCTCGGGCCTCAGCACCGGTTCAGCCGATTGCCCCAGCACGCGCCCGGGATCGTCGCGGTCCAACAGGAGCGCACCGGCGGAATAGACCCCTACGCCGCCCACCTCGGTGGCGGCCGAAGCTCCGTGGTATATCTCCAGCCAGCCGCGTTCCGTCTCGATGGGCGGCGCGCCGGCGCCGATGCGGCCCGTCTCCCACTCGGCCCGGCCGGCGTGCAGCGGACGATGCCCGCCCCAGTGCAGGCCGTCCCCGGACTCAGCCAACCATATGCCCGGGGGGCTGAAGTGCAGGCTGGGGTTCGGCCGGTGCAATGCCATGAGCCGGCCGCTAATCCGGCGCGGGAACAGGACCACGTCCTTGTTTTCGGGGCAGAGGATGACCCCGTGTCGGCGGAACGTCCGGAAATCCGTGGTCGTTGCCAGGGCCGTGGCAGCGCCGTGCTGCGAGACGGCGACGTACGTCACGTAGAACTCGTCTGCCTTCGGGACGATGCGGGCGTCTTCCAGACCGTATGCTTCCAGCTCGGTGTGGGGCTCGAGACGGGCCAGCTCGATCGGCTCGAGAGTCCGTCCGTCCGGACTTGCGTAGACGCGGATGTGGGAGGCGGAAGTCAGCCGGAGCATACCCGAGTCCAACACCCTGACCATGCGCGCGTCTTGCAGCGCGAGGGCTTCGTCCGGCAGCCAGTCCACCGTCAGGCCTCGCTCCAGGTCCCACCTGGGCAGGCCTGTCATGCCCTCGCGCTTTTCGGCAGGCGCCTCGGCGACGCGCACCATCAGCACCACCCGGTCGCCCCATCGGACGGCCCCGGGATTGAACGCCCCGACGACCCGGAAGCCCTCCCGCGAGGGCTCCAGGTCCTCCGGTCGCAGCAAGCACTTGTTGAGCAGCCTCTGCGCGCTCATCGTTCGTCGGCCTTCCCGGCGTGCGCCAGGTGGTCGGCCTGGAGGGCCACTTCCAGGGAGCGGCGTCCGTTCCGTTCGGTGATCCGTCTCTCGTGGCCTCCGTCCTTCAGGTAGGCGAGCTGATCCCGCACCAGCTCGCGCAGCAGCCGGCCGTAGCGGTGCGTCTTCTCCACGTCAGCGTCCTGGATCATCTCTATCATCTGGTAAACGTCCAGTTCCTTGTGCCTGGCCCGGCAGTGCCGCTCGCTGCCGCTCCAGTTAGTGGTCACGTCCAGGGTCGCCCGGGGGAAGATGTCACACAGCGCCCGGGTGTCGGCCTCGTCGGCTATGGCGTGGATGCGGACGGTCGTGGGTATCCAGCCCTCCAGCAGGATGTCCCCTCGCTCGAAGACGACGCGCAGTTGCTGGCGGTCCATGCGGTTGGGCTGGTGGAAGCCGTGGTAGAAGCTGACCAGCACGCCGTCCGGGTAGCGAACGGCGCACTGCGCCTGTTCCTCTATGTCCGTGCCTGGCCGCCGGCTCACCTGGGCGGCCTCCACCGTGCCCGGGCCGAACCAGCCCTCAAACAGGTCGAAGAAGTGCACGCCGTGCTCGACCAGGATGCCGCCGCTCTTTGACCGGTCCCAGAACCAGTGGTCGGCAGGCAGCGATTCGTCCGACGCGTAGTTCTCGAAGTACCCGTGGAGGGGCTCGCCCAGCGGCGCGCGCTCCAGCAGCCCCCGCACGGCGTCGAACACGGGGCTGTAGCGCTGCATCAGGTCGCAGGCCAGCAGAAGGTCCGCCCGACGGGCCGTCTCCACCATCTGGTCGGCCTGCTCGAGTGTCAGCGCCATGGGCTTCTCCACGATGACGTGCTTGCCGGCCCGGAGGGCCATCATCGCCTGTTCGTAGTGCAGGAACGGCGGCGTGCTGATGTAAACCAGGTCAATGTCCGGCCGCGCGACCATCGCCTCGACCTCGACGACATCGGGGATCCCGAAGCGCTGCGCCGCACGGTAGGCCGCGTCCCGATGCGTGCCGGACATGCCGGCCAGTTCGACGCCGGGCACCTGGGCGAACTGCTGGAGCGCGAACAGCCCGAACCCGCCGCATCCCACGACGCCCACCCGAACGCTGTTTTCCGCCATGTGCTGTCTCCTGCTATGCCGTCCAGGGGTTCAGGGAAGCTCAACCTACCATCGGCGGAATGGCGCCGCAAACACACCGGCCTGCGACCGACCGATGCGCCCTTGCAGCGGCCGGGCTGCTCCGTTAGCCTCCCCGGCTCGAAGGATGCCTCGACAAGTGCTGACGAACCCGGAGGACCCACCATGGGTCTGTCATCTGCCGTCCCCTCAGTGGCCTCTGCACGGGAGGAGGGCCGCGCGATACCCCTGTTCGTGTGCGTGGACATGGTCGCCACCGAGGCGGTGATCGAGGCGACCGAGGAGGCCGGTCGCACGGCCATAATCGGCCTGTACAGCGGCCAGCTGGAGCGCCCCCGGGGCGAGCATTTCGCCCGGTGGGCACGCGCCGTGGCCGGGGGCTCCTCTGCGCCGCTGTCGCTCATGCTGGACCACGGCCGCTCGGTGGACATCTGCCGCCGCGCCCTGTCGCTGGGATTCACCGACGTCATGTACGACGGCTCGGAGCTGGAGGTGCAGGAGAACCTGGAGAACTGCCGGCACGTTGTGGAGGCGGCGCGCGCGGTGGGCGTGGGCGTCGAGGCCGAACTCGGCATCGTGGGCTCCGGTTCGAGGTACTCTACGTTCGGCGCGAGAGGCAAAGGCTTCACCGATCCGGAGACTGCCGCCACGTTCGCCGCCCAAAGCGGCTGCGACATCCTGGCGGTGGCGGTGGGCTCGGCGCACGGCCAGTACAACGCAGAGCCGGACATCAACCTGGAGCTGCTCGCGGAGATCCGGCGCCGGGTGCAGGTCCCCCTGTCCATGCACGGGGGATCGGGCCTATCGGAGCGGCAGTTCCGCGATGCCATCCGCGGTGGGATGGCCAAGGTCAACATCGGCACCGACCTGATGCGCACGGCGGGCCGGCGAGTGGCAGAGGCCGCCCGTGGCGAGGAAGACAGCTACTTCGCGCTGAAGAAGAGCGCCGCCGAGGCGTTCCGCGAGCGCGCCGCCTACTACCTTGAGCTGTTTGCACGGACGCCTTCGGAAAGCAACACCGGCGAACAGGCAGACGGACCGGCCGGCCGTGCAAACACGAACCGAGCGCCCACATGAGTGCCACACACAGCCAACCGGCACGTCCGGTGGAGGCCGACGGCGAACCGGAACTCCCGCCCCACTTCCGTCGCAACTACCTGGCCCACATGGCGGACGGCTGGCTGATCCGCGGAGGCATGGCGTTCATAAGTACCAGCACGGTTCTGCCCACCATCGTGAAGAGCCTCGGCGGCACGGTGTGGCTGATATCCCTGGTTCCCGTCGTGGCAGGCGCAGGTGGGCTGCTCAGTCCCCTGCTGACGGCCCATCACTTCGACGTGCGCAGGCGCTACAAGCCGGTGGTCAATGTGGCAGGTGTGCTGCTGAGGCTGCCCTACGCGCTGCCCGCCGCGGCGCTGTTGTTGCTGGCTGCGCGTTGGCCTCGGGTAGCCCTTGCAGCCGTGCTGCTGGCGCCGCTGCTGTCCGGGACGGCCTGGGGCCTGGCCCGCAACGCCTGGTGGCAGTTGGTGGCGCACACCGTTCCGGGCCGGCGCCGGGCCTCGCTCATGGCGGGACGGGCACTGGGAGGCGGCGTAATTGCGCTCGGCGCCGGCTGGTCCGTCAGGCGCATACTCGAGGCGTACCCGGGGACAAACGGATACGGGCTGCTCTACCTGCTGGGCTCCGTGATGATGTTCCTCTCCTATGGAGCGTATCTTCTGGTGCGCGAGCGACCCCACGAGGTCCCGCCGGAGCAGGAGCACAGGACACTGCTGGGCAACCTGCGCTCGCTGCCCGGCATGGTCGCCCGGGATAGGATGCTCGTGTTCTTCCTGGCGCCCATTCTCCTCATGAACGCGATGATCCTTCTGTTGCCTTTCCTGCCCCTCCACGCGGTGCATGTGCTGGACGCGCGGGAAAGCTACGTGGGGGAGCTGCTGATCTTCCAAACGCTGGGGATGCTCGGCGGGAACCTGCTGCTGGGGTATCTCGGGGATCGCTTCGGCGGCAAGCTGCTTATGGTCCTTGCCGGGGGAGTCTTCCTGGCGGTTTGCGGTGCGGCCGCTCTGGCCCGCAGTACGGCGGCCTTTCGGGCAGTCTTCGTTCTGTTGGGGGTCTCCAGCTACGGCTGGCTGCTCGGCACGCAGGTGCTTTCCCTCGAGTTGGCGCCGCGTGGGCGGCGTTCCTCTTTCCTGGCCGCCACCGCGGGTGTGCGCTTCCTGGGTGTGCTTGCCGCCTACGCGGTCAGCGCGTCCCTGCCGTCGCACGAGACCGGCATGGGCCTCCGGGGGGTCCTGGCCGGTGCGGCGACCCTCGTCTCGGTCATCCTGCTGCTCGGGGTGGAGGAGCCCCGGAACGCGCTGCGGCGGGTGGCCGCGCAGCGCGACTTGCCCGGCGCTTGACATCGCGTCTCGGCTCGCGTAGAATGGTCAGCACAATGAGACGAGCAGTGACCCAACTAAGCGTTGTGGTTGTAGCATAATCCTCTCTGCCCGGCGCCGGCCGGGCTGTGAGGTGAGGGTCGTTGTTCGCCTTTCGTTTGTACGGAACAGTCAGGCCCTTCAGCCTCGCGCGGTTGGAGGGCCTTTTCTTTGCGAAAGAGAAGCCCTGTGCGGAGGTCTGAACCGTGTCGAGAACCGGCGCAGACATACTGATTGACGCGTTGCGGGAGCAGGGCGTCGAATACATGTTCGGCATTCCGGGGGGCGCGGTCATAGCACTCTATGACGCGCTCTACGACGCGCCCTTGAACACCATCCTGACCCGTCATGAGCAGGGGGCCGGGCACATGGCCGACGGTTACGCCCGCGCGACCGGCAAAGTGGGCGTCTGCATCGCTACCAGCGGGCCCGGCGCCACCAACCTGGTCACCGCCCTGGCGACCGCCTACATGGACAGCGTGCCCGTGGTGGCCATCACAGGCCAGGTCAAGACCCACCTCATCGGCAACGATGCCTTCCAGGAGGCGGATGTAACCGGCATCACCCGTCCCGCCACCAAGCACAACTTCCTGGTCGAGGACGCGCTGGAGCTGGGCCGGGTGGTGAGGGAGGCGTTTCACATCGCCTCAACCGGCCGGCCGGGGCCGGTGCTGATTGACCTGCCCTCGGACGTGACCGGGGCCGAGGTCGAAGGCGAAGTGGACAGCCGCATGAGGCTGCCGGGTTACAAGCCCATCGGCGGGGAGGGCCACAGCCGACAGATCGAGAAGGTGGCTCAGGCCATCAACCAGTCCGAGCGGCCGGTGCTCTACGTCGGCGGCGGCATCATCATCAGCGGCGCCAGCGAGGAGCTTCGCGCGCTCGCCATGAGTGCCTCCATACCGGTCACCACCACCCTGATGGGGTTGGGCGCGTTCCCGGAGGACGACGAGGCGCTGTCCCTGGGCATGTTGGGTATGCATGGGACGGTCTATGCGAACTACGCCGTCACACACTGCGACCTGCTGGTGGCGGTGGGCGCGCGCTTCGACGACCGGATCACCGGGAAGCTGGACGAGTTCGCCCCGGGCGCACAGATAGTCCACGTCGACGTGGACCCCTCCTCGATCGGCAAGAACGTGCCGGTGGACATCCCCGTCGTTGGCGACGCCCGCAAGGTGCTCCAGGAACTCACCCCCCTGGTCCAGCAGCGGGAGCGCAGCGAGTGGCTGGCGCAGATCGCGAAGTGGAAGGCCGAGAACCCCCTCACCTACGACCACAGCGGCCCGGTCGTCCGGCCCCAGGCCGTGGTCGAGGGCGTCTGCGAGGTGACCGACGGGAAGGCCATCGTGGTGACCGACGTGGGCCAGCACCAGATGTGGGCGGCCCAGTACTACTGCTACACCGAGCCCAGGAGCTTCATCAGCTCCGGCGGCCTGGGCACGATGGGCTTCGGGCTGCCGGCGTCAATCGGCGCACGCTTCGGACGGCCGGACAAGACGGTTTTCCTGGTCACCAGCGACGGTTCGCTGCAGATGAACATCCAGGAGATGGCCACCGCCGTGGTGAATCGCCTGCCGATCAAGATCGCGCTGCTGAACAACGGCTACCTGGGCATGGTGCGCCAGTGGCAGGAGCTGTTCTTCGACCGCCGCTACTCGCACACGCACCTTGCGGAAGGCAACCCGGACTTCGTCCGGCTGGCCGAAGCGTATGGAGCGAAGGGCATCATGGTGGAGCGTTCCGATCAGGTGGTCCCCGCCCTGCGGCAGGCCATGGAGGTGGACGACGGCCCCGTGCTGATAGACTTCCACACGGCGCCGGAGGAGAACGTCTTCCCCATGGTGCCGGCCGGGCAGGCGATAGACCGCATGATAAGCGGCATGGCCTGAGCGGCCTGCCGGCACCCTCATTGCCAGAGGTAACACCCATGCAGAAGCACGTCATCAGCGCCCTGGTTGCCAATCGGCCGGGTGTCCTGGCCCGCGTCTCGGGCCTGTTCAGCGCCCGGGGTTTCAACATAGACTCCCTGGCCGTCGGCGAGACCGAGAAGCCCGACCTGAGCCGGATGACCATCGTGGTGGCCGGCGACGAGGCCATCCTCGAGCAGGTGCGCAAGCAGCTCGACAAGCTCATAGACGTGGTCAAGGTGCGCGACTTCAGGGGCGTGCCCCACGTCGAACGCGACCTGGCGCTGGTCAGAATCCACTCACCGGTCAGCCGGCGCAGCGAGATCCTGGAACTGGTGAGCATCTTCCGCGCCCGTACAGTGGACGTGGGTCACAACGAAGTGATGGTCGAACTGTGCGGCACCGAGGAGAAGATCGAAGCGTTCCTTGACCTTGTCCGCCCCTATGGAATCCGGGAAATGGCGCGCACCGGCCGCATAGCGATGGCTCGATCCGCCGCCGGCCGGTGAATCGTCTGTTTGACGCCTCCGTCACAGGGCAGTATCGTCACCGGCCGGAGAACGTCGAAGGAGAGACCCCGTGGATTGCGACCTCGTGACGTTCGGTGAGGCGATGGTCCGCCTCACTCCGCCGGACCACATGCGGCTGGAGCAGGCCACGGCGCTGCAGATGACCGTCGGCGGGGCGGAGTGGAACGTGGCGGTCAACGTGAGCCGTTTGGGGCTGAAGACCGCCTGGGTCAGTCGCCTTGTGGACAACTGGTCCGGCCGGTTCATCGTCCAGCAGGCCCAGACCCACGGCGTTGGGACCGGCCACGTGGTGTGGACGGAGTTCGACGGCGTGGGCCGGGTGCGCAACGGATTCTACCACCTGGAGCTGGGCGCCGGCCCGCGGGCCAGTTCGGTCACCTACGACCGGGGGCATTCCGCCATTAGCCTGATGACCCCCGACATGGTGGACTGGAGCGCACTGCTTGAGGGCTGCCGGTGGTTCCACTCGACGGGCATCACCCCCGCCCTGTCACCTGCCCTGCGGGAGACGACGCTGGCTGCCTTCCGGACAGCGGGTGAGGCGGGTGTGCCCACAAGCTATGACCTGAATTACCGGGGCAAGCTCTGGAGCGCCCGAGAGGCCCAGGAGATCAACGCGCAGATAGTGCCCTATGTCGAGGTCGTGATTGGCAACGAGGAGGACTTCGAGAAGTGCCTGGGCATCAAGGCGGCCGGCACAACCCAGGCGTACTCCGAGCTGGACCCGGAGAGCTACAAGGACGTGGCGCGGGAGGCCACGGAGCGCTTCCCGAACGTGAAGATGGTCGGCACCACCCTGCGGCAGGTCAAGAGCGGCCTGCTGAACGACTGGCGAACGCTGCTGTTCGACGGGCAGGAGTTCCACCTGAGCCGCATCTACGAGAACCTGGAGATCGTGGACCGCGTGGGCGGCGGGGACAGCTTCGCCTCTGCGGTCATCTACGGCTCTCTCAGCGGGTGGGAGCCGGAGCGCATCTGCCGGTTCGGCGCCGCCTACAGCGCCCTGGCACATACCTTCCCGGGCGACGTCAACTGGGCCACGCGGGAGGAAGCACTCAAGCTGATGGCCGGTGGCAGCGCGCGGATATCACGCTGACCGATGAGCTTCTGCGAAGGGAGTTCCGGTGATTGACGCCCTGCACACCATCCTGGAGTCCGGTGTTGTAGCCATCATCCGGGCTGACAGCCCGACCGGCCTGGTGGAAGCGGGCCGGGCCCTCGCTCGCGGCGGCGTGCGCGCCATCGAAGTCACCATGACCACGCCCGGTGCCCTTGACGCCGTCACGCGCCTGGCCGAGGAAGCGGGCGACGACTTCGTGGCGGGGGCGGGGAGCGTGCTCGATCCGGAAACGGCGCGGGCCGCCATCCTGGCCGGCGCCGAGTTCCTGGTCATGCCCACTACTGACCTGGCGACGATCGAGCTGGCCCGTCGCTACGGGAAGGTAGTCTGCCCCGGCGCGCTGACGCCGACGGAAGTCCTGAGCGCCTGGGAAGCAGGAGCGGACCTGGTGAAGGTCTTTCCCGCTTCGCTCGGCGGCCCGGCCTACATCAAGGCCCTGCGCGGGCCACTGCCCCAGGTGCGCCTGATGCCGGTGGGCGGGGTATCGGCCGAGAACTGCGCCGACTACATCCGGGCCGGGGCATGCGCCGTTGCCCTCGGCAGCGGGCTGGTCAAGCGCGACCTGCTGGCGGCGGCCGACTGGGAGGGCATCACGAACGTCGCCCGCCAGGTGGTTTCCGCTGTGCGGGGCGCACGGGGGTGAATCCCCTCCCCTACCAGTCGGCCACCGAGCCGTCGCCGTGCCACAGGCGCGGCGTCTCCCATGAGCCGTCGCAGGCGTTCTCGGCGACGGCCTGCTCGTCTACCTCGATTCCCAGGCCCGGACCGTCGGGGATGGGGATATGGCCGTCCTCGACCACGAACGGTTCCTTGAGGTACGTCTCGCCAAGGGTGACCTGCTCCTGGCACAGGAAGTTGGGTATGCAGGCGTCCAACTGCAGCCCGGCGGCAAGCGAGACCGGCCCCAGCGGGCAGTGAGGGGCCACGGCAGCGTAGTGCGCTTCCGCCATGGCGGCGATCTTGCGCACCTCCAGGATGCCGCCCGCGTGCGAGAGGTCCGGCTGCAGGATGACCGCCGCCTCCTTCCGGAGCACCTCCCGAAAGGCCCACTTGGTGAACAGCCGCTCCCCGGTGGCGATGGGCACGGATGTGCTGCGGGCGATACGCGCCATGGCGTCCACGTTCTCCGGCAGGCAGGGCTCCTCGACGAACATCGGCCCGAACGGCTCCAGCTCGCGGATGAGCCGGATGGCCAGTGCCGGGCTGATGCGCCCGTGGAAGTCGAGGGCGATGTCCACGCCCTCCCCCACCCGCTCCCGCAGGTTAGCCATGCGTTCGACCGCCTGGCGGATGAACTGCGGCCCCTCCAGGAACCGTGCCGCGCCGCACGGAGCGGTCTTGATAGTCGTGAATCCCTCCGCAACGCGCGCAGCGGCGGAGGCCACGTATTCCTCCACCGACTCGCCGCCGAAGTGCGCATACACTCGGATGCGTTCCCGCACGGGGCCGCCCAGCAGCTCGTAAACCGGCACGCCGAGGGCCTTGCCCTTGATGTCCCACATGGCCTGTTCGATGCCGGACAGCGCGCTCACCAGGATGGGCCCGCCGCGGTAGAAACCCCCGCGGTAAAGCGCCTGCCAGTGGTGCTCGATACGTCGCGGGTCCTTGCCTACCAGGTACTCGCCCATCTGCCGGACGGCAGCGGCCACTGTGCGCGCCCACCCCTCGACTATGGGTTCCCCCCATCCGGTGATGCCCTCGTCGGTATGCATCTCCAGCAGCAGCCAGCGCGGGCGGACGAAGAACGTCTCAAGCTGCGTGATCCTCATGGCTTGTCTCTCCCTTGGTCGCGGCCCCCCTTATATCGCCTCCTGTCCTCTGCCACAAACGCGCGACGCTGACCGATACTCTTGAACGAGCGATTGGGAGCGGTTAGCCTCCGCGACCGTCCCCTGACGGAGGGAGCAAAGCGAGTCATGCAGCCCGAGTTGATAGCCGACTACGAGTGCGTCACCGGGGAGGGCCCTCTGTGGCACCCGGACGAGAAGCAGCTCTACTGGGTGGACATCCCGACCGGGCGGATGTTCAGGTACTGCCCTGCCGCGGGCCGGCACGAGCAGTGCTACGAGGGCCGGCCGGTGGGCGGGTTCATCATCCAGCAGGACGGCGACCTGCTGCTGTTCATGGACCGGGGGACGGTCGCCGCATGGGGGGACGGCGACCTGGAGGTGCTCATCGAAGAAGTGCCCGAGGAGCGGGAGACCCGGTTCAACGACATCATCGCCGATCCCGAGGGGCGCGTCTTCTGCGGCACGATGCCCACGAAGGACCGCCTGGGCCGGCTGTACCGCCTGGATGCCGACGGCACGTTGACTGTCGTGCTTGAGGGTATCGGCTGCAGCAACGGCATGGGCTTCACGCCGGACGGGGCCGGCATGTACTACACGGATTCCCGCAAGCGGGAGATCTACCTGTTCGACTACGACCGGTCCACCGGCGGGCTGAGCAACCGCCGCGTGTTCGTGCGCACCCCGGCCGGCGAGGGCGTGCCGGACGGGATGACCGTGGACGCGGAGGGCTGCGTATGGTCCGCCAGATGGGACGGCGGCTGCGCGCTGCGCTACTCGCCGCGGGGTGACGAGCTCGAGCGCATCGAGTTCCCGGCCCGCAAGGTCTCCTGCGTCACGTTCGGCGGACAGGGCTGCCGGGACATGTACGTCACCACGGCGGGCGGAACCGACAAGGAGGCCAACGGACCGGGAGCCGGGGCGTTGTTCCGGGTGGATGCCGGCGTGACCGGCGTGCCGGAGTTCCGCTCGCGGCTCCTGCTCTGACCGTCGGATTCGGGGGTGGAACCCGGATGATCCGGCAGAACGACCCGGGAAACCTGGACGTGGTTGGGCTGGGCTTGGCCACGCTGGACGTTCTCTTCCGCTGCCGCGAACCGGCAGACGGGCCGCGGCCGAGCTTCGAGGATTTCCGCCTGGAGGGTGGCGGACCGGTCGGCACTGCGCTTGTCGCCGCCTCTCGGCTCGGCGCCCGGACCGCCTACGTTGGCACAGCCGGCACCGACTACGCCGGGGAGTGCAAACTGCTATCCCTGAGCCGGCACGGCGTGGACGTGAGCCGCGTGGTAAGGCGCGAGGGACCCGAGACGCAGGTGATCCTGGTCTGGGTGGACGCCGAGACGGGCGAGCGCAGCTTCACTTGCCCGTTCCCCTGGCGGCAGGACCCCCTGAGAGCCGAGGAACTGGACCGCAGTTTCATCACCGCCGCCCCCTGCCTGCACCTGGACGGGAACCACGCGGAGGCTGCTCTTGCCGTGGCCCGCTGGACACGCGAGGCCGGCGGGACGGTCGTCATGGACTGCGGCACTACCTCCAGGCGGCCGGGCGAGGGAAGGCGGGAGCTTCTCAAGTGGACCGACGTCCTGATATGTGGAAGCGGCTTCGCCCAGGCGCTGACCGGCCAGCCGGACGTTGAGTCGGCCTGTCGGGCGGCGCTTCAGTGCGGCCCCCGGCTCGTCGTGCAGACCGAGGGCGAGCGCGGCAGCTACACCGCGACCCCGGCCGAGCAGTTCCACACGCCGGCCTTCCGGGTGGACGTTGTGGACACCACCGGGGCGGGAGATGTCTTCCACGGCGCTTACATCGTGGGGCTGCTGCGGGGCTGGGACCTTCGGAGGACCGCCGTCTTCGCCAGCGCGGTTTCGGCCATGTGCTGCATGCGCTTGGGCGGGCGCAGCGGCGTGGGCACCTTCGAGGAGACTCTCGGTTTCTGCCGCGAGCGAGGGATCGAACTGGGACCATAGGGAGAGGACGATGGCGCGCGCAGTCAACGTAAGTGTCATAGGTGCCGGCAGCGCGCAGTTCTCGCTGGGGCTTGTGAAGGACCTGTGCCTGACCGAGGGCCTGGCCGGCAGCCGAGTCTGCCTGATGGACATAGACGCGGAGCGGGTCCAGATGATCGAAACGCTCGCCAGGCGCTATGCCGACGAGCTGGACGTCGAGGTGACCTTCACGGCAACCACCGAGCGCGAGGAGGCCCTGCGAGGAGCAGACTTCGTGCTGAACACGGCCTCGGTCGGCGCCCACGGCGGGGGCGGGTTCGGCCGCGTGCACAACCTGCGGTTCTTCCTGAGCGTGGCCCGAGACGTGGAGCGTATCTGCCCCGACGCCTGGCTCATCCAGTCGGGCAACCCGGTCTTCGAGGGATGCACGCTGATGAGCCGGGAAACATCGGTGAAGGTCGTGGGCTTGTGCCACGGGCACTACGGCGTCTATGAGATGGCGGACGTTCTGGGCCTGGAGGACGCCCGCGAGCACCTGTCCTGGCAGGCTGCGGGCTTCAACCATGTCATCTACCTGACCCACTGCCACTACAAGGGCGAAGATGTCTATCCGATGCTCGACGAGTGGATCGAGAAGGAATCCGAGCAGTACTGGGCCACCTACGAGCCCGGCTTCGGGGAGAACCAGATGTCGCGGGCGGCCATCACGCAGTACCGGATGCTGGGCTACATGCCCATCGGCGACACGCCGCGCGCCGGCGGCTGGTGGTTCCACACCAGCCAGGAGACCAAGCGGCAGTGGTTCGGCCCGCTCGGCGGCTTCGACTCAGAGGAAGGCTGGGGCCAGTACATCTACTGGCTGGAGAGAGAGCGGGAGCGCATGTTCGAGGCGGCCCGCAACCCGGACGTGTCCGTGACGGACGAGTTCCCCCCGGAGAGGACCAGCGAGCAGATCGTGCCCATCATTGACGCGCTGACCAACGACAACGCCGGCTACTTCCAGGTCAACATACCCAACAGCGGCCTGGTTGACCGCATCCCGGATGACGTGGTCGCGGAGGTGCCGGCCTACGTCAGCAAGCGGGGCATCCAGGGGATCCGAGTGGGAGAGATGCCCCGCAGCGTCATGGTGCAGGTCCTTCTGCCGCGGCTGGCCCAGGCGGAGCAACGCATCGAGTTCGCCCGCAACCCGAACGAGGGCCTGATGCTGCACATTATTCTCCACCAGCACACGCGGTTCTCCAACCGCTACGCGCCCCCGGTGGAATCCTACGAGGAGGCCGAACGGCGCATGGCGGAGATTCTGGAGGAGGATCAGCAACTTGCCCAACTGCTGGAGGGCTGACCGTGTCTCAGGGGCTCAACGTGTTCCTGACCGGCGCCACGGGGCGGGTGGGCAGCGTGCTGCTCGAGCCGTTCCGGGAGCGCTATGCGCTGCGGGCGCTCTACCGTGGGGAGTCTGACGACCCGGCCGCCGTCTTCGGGGACCTGCACGATCTGGACGCCCTGGCTGCCGGGATGGACGGGGCGGACGTCGTCGTGCACCTGGCCGCGCACGCGCACGAGGCCGGTTTCATGGACGTCATCCTGCCCAACAACATCGTCGGCACCTACAACGTCTTCGAGACGGCCTTCGAGCAGGGCGTCCGGCGCGTGGTGTTCGCCAGCACGTGCCACGTGGTGCAGTGGCGGAAAGCGGAGCGGACGATACGGGTCGCCGACCCGGTCCGACCTACCGGGTTTTACGGCGTCTCCAAGGTCTTCGGCGAGGCGCTCGGGCGGCACTACCACGAGCAACACGGCATGGAGGTGGTCTGCATCCGCATCGGCTGGCTGCTGCCCTACGATGAGCCCGGCCTGAAGGACGATCCATACAAGCGCGGCATCTGGCTGAGCCCCGGGGACGCCGTTCGCCTGTTCCGCCTGGCGGTGGAGAGGCCGGATGTCGGCTACGCGTGCGTCTTCGGCACGTCCGTGACCGCGCCGCGGATTGTCAGCATGGAGGAAGCGCGGGACCTGCTCGGCTACGAGCCGGAAGACGACGTGGCTCGGCTCTACGGCCGGCGCGCCGAAGACGACCGCTGCCAACCCACGTGACTCCCGCAGGAGAGTGAACGGTGGCCGAACCGTATCGAGGCATCTTCACCATACCATCCACGCCCTTCCAGGAGGACGGGGCGATTGATGGGCCGGGCTTTCGGCGGGTTGTGGACTTCTGCATCGAGTGCGGCGCCCACGGGCTTGTCTGGCCGGTGAACGCCAGCGAGTTCGCCTGGCTCAGCGACGCAGAGCGCTTCGAGCTGGCGGAAGTGCTGGTGGAGCAAACCGACGGGCGCCTGCCGGTCGTGGTCGGCGTGGCCGGCCTCAGCAGGGAGGTGGCAAGCCGGTTCGCCGCGCACGCCCGCCGCGCTGGAGCGGACGCCGTCATCGCCATGCCGCCCTACGCGCGCTACCGCCGACTGCCCGAAGAGGTCATCCTGGGCTACTACGAGGGCATCTCAGAGGCCGCCCGGATACCGGTCTTCATCCAGAACTACGTGCCGCCCATCGGCACCGACATGTCGCCGCAGTTCATGCTGCGTCTCTGCCGGGAGGTGGAGCGCGTGGTTTACATCAAGGAGGAGACCGTGCCGAGCACCATCAAGCTGACCGAGATCCTGAGGGCTAATCAGGGGGAATGCGTGGGCGTCTTCGGCGGCTCCGGCGGGCGATACCTCATCGAAGAGCACCGTCGCGGCTCCGCCGGCAACATGCCCGGCTGCCACGTGACGGACGTGGTGGTCGCTCTGTGGGAGGCGCTGGAGGTCGGCGAGCACGAACTTGCCATGCACATCTACAAGGAGATGGCTCCGCTGTTCTTCTTCGAGAAGCAACTGCCCGGCTGCTACAAGGAAGTCCTCCGCCGGCGGGGCGTCATCGAGTGTGCCCTCAAACGGAACGGCGAGATGCCGTTCGATGAGACGGCTTCCGAGTACCTTGACGAGATACTGGCTGCCCTGAGACCCTTGATGACCTGGGGCGTATAGGCCACCAATCGGAAGGAGCCCGAGGATGCGACGTTTCTTCTCCGCCGACAGCTTCTGGAACACGCCGATAGCCGCCGACGCCGAGAGCGACCCCCGCAGCGAACGTTGCGTGGAGCTGCTCCGGCGGGAGCCCACCGGCGGGCTGCACATCAACATCGTCCACTACACCGTCCCTGTCTACGAAGTTGACGCCGACACGCCCTTGCGCATCGTGCACCAGCGCGTTGCTGCCGACCGGCAGGGCCGGCCGCGTACGTGGGGTCCGGCCGGGCACACCTTCAGGCACGGGCCCGGCTTCGGACCGGAGGTGCCGATCCCGGACCACGCCGTCTCCGACCCCGCCAGCGACAAGCACATGGCTCTGGTTGACCCCGAGCTGGCCCTGTGCTGGGACATGTGGGCCGCCCGCCGTCGCGAGGACGACGAGTGGGAGAGCTACACCGGGATGCACTACTCCCTGGACGGCGACGGTGTGTGGCGCGTCTCGGACTTCTCGGTCCAGGACGGCGAAAGCATCCACTTCCACGGGCCGGGCCGGGCGGCCGGCGTGCCCGTCATCGCCGGCCTTATCATGCGCGAGGAGGTCCTCGCCGGTCGCATCGAGCACAAGCTGGCATTCGCCACGCGCTACAGCGCCTACAAGGAGTTTGTCTCCCCGGCCGCCTGGACGGACGGGAACCTGGTGGGCGGCGTGCCCGAAGGCGCCGTCTTACAGCTCGACCCGGATCTCGATCTGGACGCGCTCGACATCTCCCCCGGCGGACGCACGGTGGCCAGAGCCCTGCAGGAGTACGGCATGGTCAACGTGGACTGCGC
>CAYFVS010000225.1:0-4826 GCA_964346565.1 uncultured candidatus Brocadiaceae bacterium
CCAGGAACAGCACGCCCGCACAGCCGACGCCCGCCATCGCCACGTAGTGGCGCGCCAGCAGGAGCGCCGCGCACAGGATGACCAGGAACCATCCCCATCCGGCGAACGTGACCGCGTGCTTCAGGACCCCGTCGTAGCCGCCGTACGTCTCCGTGATGTCGGTGAGGAACTGGCTGGCGAGCAGGAAGATGAGGATGGCCGGCGTAATGACCTTGATGAACGCGTCGAACCAGTTGTGCACCTTGATCTCGCTGTGGGCGTTGATGTAGTCCTTCAGCTCGTCGATGTGGAAGAAGTAGCCCACGGCGATGCACTCCATCAGCCCCACCAACACCAGCCCGTACTTGGACATCCAGTTGTCCACGATGTCCAGCCACATCAGCCCGCTGCGGGTGCAGAAGAGAAGGCTGCCCAGGAAGGCGAGCCCACAGAAGACGGCCGTCACGGTGGCCCGGCCGAACCGGGGGAAGTAGTCGCGGAAGCCCGTCGCCACGCCCTCCACCAGGCTGAACGCGCTGTCAATGCCCAGCGTGATCAGGCAGAGGAAGAACAGGAACGAGAGGATCGAGACGGCGAAGGTGGCCATCGGCATCTTCGCCAGGGCGATGGGGTAGATCACGAAGACCAGCCCCGGTCCCGCCTCGACCACGTCGGAGACGTCCTGCCCCTGGACGTAGGCCAGGTAGCCCAGCACGCTGAACACGGCGAACCCGGCCAGGAAACTCGTCGCGCAGTTGCCGAAGCTGGTGATGAACGCGCTGTTGGTCACGTCGCTCTCGGGCGGCATGTAGCTGGCGTAGGCGATCAGGATCCCGAACCCCAGGCTCAGGCTGAAGAAGATCTGCCCGTAGGCGGCGGTCCACACGCTCGGGTCGCTGAGCACCGCCCAGTTCGGCTTCAGGTAGTAGATGAGCCCCGTCGCCGAGCCGGGCAGCGTGACGCCCCTGATCAGCACGATGACGAGCAGGGCGACCGGCAGGGGCACGGTCAGCATCACCACGCGCCCCACGTTCCTTAGGCCCTTGAAGATGATCAGGAAGATGAGCAGCCACGTCACGAACGCGCCGAGAGCCAGATTGGGGCTGATGCGGAACATACCCCTCAGACGCGGCGGGCCGCGCACCTCGTCGCCCTCCGCCTCCGCGGCCCGGGCCTGCTGCCAGTAGTCGGGCCGGAAGCCCCCCAGGCACACCTGGGTGAAGTAATGGTCCACGTTCTTGCTCAGGGCAACGTACTGCACAGCGGGCCACTCCGACTCGGCCCGGTCGCGCGCCAACTCGTCGTCGGTCCAGACGGGGATGCGCTCGTCGGCCGGGCGCCGGGCCTGGGCCGCCTCCTCGCGCGCCTTGTGCTCCGCGTCTTTGGCGGGGATGTAGAGCTTGATGACGTTCGGCCTAACCTCCTCGGCAACCGTCAGCCGGTCCGCCTCCTGCGCGGAAGGGTAATGCTTGATCATCTCCGGTTCGAGCTCCATGAGCTCGACGCCGTCAGGGCCCCTGTCAACCTTGTAGCTGGGGGCCGGCTTCGTCCAGGCCAGGTTCCATGACGCGACGGCGTAGTGCCAGGCGTAGCCCATGATGACGACGTAGTAGAGCGTGATGGTGGTGCTGACCAGCAGGGCGAAGACGCCCACCCAGCGGAACCGCTTCGTCACGGCCGCCAGCGCCTTCGGCGCGCCGCCCTGGTACTTCTGCCCCAGGGCGTACTCGACGATCATCAGCGGGATGCCCGTGGTGATGAGAGCGATGAGGTAGGGGATGAAGAACGCCCCGCCGCCGCTCTTGAACGCCACGTAGGGGAAACGCCACAGGTTGCCCAGCCCCACCGCACTGCCGATGGCGGCCATGATGAACGCGGGGCGGCTGGTCCATCGCTCTCGGCGTTCCTGCGCCATGGCAGGCCCTCCACGCAGAGCAGGGGTTGCTGATTGGGGCGCCATTCTACCGGAGCCGCCGCGGGGCGTTCAACCGGTGCGCGCGCCTGCGGTCTGTCCGTCCGGCGCTAGGCGGACCCCTGTCATTTCGGCAGCCCAGGGGACGCCTTTGCCAGTTTGGCAGCGGCGGGGCACCGGCGTCGGCCGGCCGGGCTGCCCGGCGACGAGTCTAAGACTCTGTCTGGCAAGGACTTAGCGTGTTGGTGGGCTGACTGGTACGGTGGTTGCGTCTTCAGGACTAGTGAGTTTCGGGGTAAGTTTTTTCACTGACTCAAGGGGGTGTTAGCCATGGCCGAGATAGTGAGGCGAAGGCCGAGATGGCTGGGAAGGACGACCGGATGGCCGTTCCAGCGGCTGTTCGAGGAGATGTTCGAGGACTTCGGCGAGTCGTTTCTGCCGGAGCGCTGGACGGAGCGCCGCTTCGTGCCGGCCATTGACGTGTCGGAGGACGAGAACGAGCTGACGATCACCGCCGAGCTGCCCGGCATGGACCGGGAGGACCTGGAGGTGACGGTGGACAACGGTGTGCTCTGCCTGCGCGGCGAGAAGAAGGAGGAAGAGGTCAGCGAGGAGGCCGACTACCATCGGGTCGAGCGCCGGTACGGCCAGTTCGAGCGCCGCATGAGGCTGCCCGGCTACGTGAACGCCGACAAGATACAGGCGACCTATGAGCACGGCGTCCTGAAGCTGACCTTGCCGAAGACCGAGGCCGCCAAGGCAAGGTCCATCCAGATCAAGTAAGCACGTCAACCGTTCACATAAGGGACGGCCGGGCGGGCTCGCAAAGGGCTGCCCGGCCGTTGTGTTCTGGGCGTGGCCGAGCGGACGCGCATCCGGCAACGCCAGCATGCGGCACGGCCGCCGCGGCCCTGCTTGCCCTCGCACCTCCGGCCAGGGCGCCCGGGCTACAGCCCCGGCGCCTTCCCGCGCAGGCGGGCGGCGGCCGGTGGGTCCAGGAACAGCGCCGCGTCGGGCAGCGTTCGCAGGATGCTCGCCGGTACCTGGTCGGTGACCGGGCCGAGAAGCATCTTCTCCACCGCAGCCGCCTTGGCCGCGGTGGCCGCCACGCAGGACCAGTAGCTGACCACGTGCTGCACGCCGGCCTCCGGCGCGAAGCGGGTCAGCGCGGGCACGGTCAGCGTGACCGCCGGCGGTATCTCGTCCACCTCCGCGTAGTGCCCCTCGTTGACCTGCTGCTGCTTGGCGGCAGGGGCCAGCTCGACGATCTTGACCAGCGCTTCCTCGCCGAACCGCGCTTCGGGGGGGTCGTTGAAGGCGATGTGCGCGTTGCCGTCACCGATGCCGCCCTGGACGACGTCCAGCGGGTGGCTCCGCACCAGCTCGGCGTAGCGGCGTACCTCGGCCTCCGGGTCCGCCGCGTCGCCCCGGATCAGGTGCACCGCGCGGGGGTTCAGCGCCCGCCCGCGCGACAGCAGCGGGCCAAAAAGGTGCGTGTTCAGGTAGCGGCGGAAGCTGCGCGGGTCGTCGGCGGGCATGCGCAGATACTCGTCCATGTGCAGGACGCACGTCTCGTCGGCCCACGGGGCGGAATCGTCCTCGACCAGCGCGGCCAGCACGTCGTTCTGGGACGGCGCCGCGGCGTAGCAGCAGGTCACCGAGCCCTTCCTCTGGACCACCAGCCGCTTCCTGCGCACCAGCGCCCGCGCGGCGGCCTGACCCATGGCCCGACGGTCGGGGTAGACGTAAACGCGCAGGCCGTCGCAGCGGAACGCCGCCAGGGGAAGGGCGCCGCCCGGGATCTCATGCGGCGGCAGGATGTGGAGTTCCGGGCTCATGCACTGATCCTCAGCGGATGGGACGAATCCAGGTGGAACGCCTCCGCATAGTCCCCCGCGCCGCCGCAGCGGGCGCCCCACAGCTCCGCCCGGGACCGCACCATCCACTCTAGCCGCTCCAGGTAACCGCTGCGCATCTGTGAAAGCTGCGCACGCAGTGCGGCCAGCTTCGCCTCCAGGTCTTTCGGCGATATCTCGGCCACCATGTTGGGCTCGTCCGGCTCGCTCTCGACCCCGTAGTAGAGGACCAGCTCGGTGCGCCACGGCTCGCCCAGGCTCTCCAGAATGCCCTCTGCGGCCTGGAACGCGGCCTGGGGGCTGATGGTGGCGATGGCGCAGTGGTCGCGGTGGTTGTCGGCGGCGTGGGTCAGCAGCATCTGCGGGCGCACCTGCCGCAGCAGACGGATCAGGTCGTGATGCAGCGTATTGTCCTGGAAGACGGCCTGATAGACGTGCTGGCTGGCGATGGCCAGGATGTGACGGCAGGACACGCCGAGCTGCTCGTCTGCCTGGCGCATCTCGGTCTTGCGGCGAGCGGCCATGGCCTCCATCTCGCCGTCGGCGCGGGCCGCCGTCTCGCCGCAGGTGAAGGTTACCACGTGGACTTCCTTGCCCTCGCGGTTCAGGCGATGGATCAGCCCGCCGGAGCCGATGATCTCGTCGTCCGGGTGGGCGCCGAAAACCATCACGCGCTCGACCCCGCCCAGGTCGAGCACGGCGCGCGCGGGGGTGGTCTCCTCTTCGGTCACTACTGCACCTCCGGCATGGGGCTCAGCTCGGCGCCTTCCGGCGCCCGGGCGCGGGTCAGCAGCGCCTCCAGCAGGCCGCGGTTGCGGTCCGGCCGCGTGGTGCAGGCGATGATCTTGCCGTGGTCCACGCGGTTGATGCGTTCGTTCATCGCCTTCAGGGCGTCCATGCAGTTCACCAGCGCCCGGTCAACCGGCATCCGCTCCGGGTTGATGTCAATCCCGAAATAGCCCTGGTAGCCGTACATCTTCAGAACGTACAGCGCCGCCTCCGCCTGCTCCGGGGCGATGACGCCCACGTTCAGGTCCTGGTCGTAGTTGCCGAGCGGCTGTGAGTTCCAGTGCGTGTGC
>CAYFVS010000226.1:0-1565 GCA_964346565.1 uncultured candidatus Brocadiaceae bacterium
GGGATACCCCGCGAGCACGCGCTGGACTACACCAACGACGGATGCTGGGAGGTCATCATCCCCGGCCGCACGGACTTCCGCTTCCTGCGGCTCAGCCTGATGCTCTGCCTGGAGTGGGCGCTGAACCGCGGGCGCACCCGCCTGACCGGGCTGCAAGATGGGCTCGACACGGGCGACCCCGTCGAACTCGCCGACTTCGAGCAGGTTTGGGATGCGTTCCTCGCGCAGCTCGACAACATGGTGGGGCGCGTCGTCTGGAAGGCCGTCGCCAACGCCGACGACCGCCACGCGGTGGCCCCCGTTCCCCTGCTCAGCGCGCTGCTGGACGGCCCCGTCGAGAAACGCCGCGACATGACCGCTGGCGGCGCCCGGTTTCGGACCTATGGGATGCTGGCCGAGGCGGCCGCCCACGCCGTTGATTCCCTGACTGCCATCAGGACGGTCGTCTTCGAAGACGGTGCGGCCTCGATGCGGGAACTGTGCGCCGCCCTGGAGGCGGACTTCGAGGGCCATGAGAGCCTGCGGGCCAGGCTCGCGGCCGCACCGAAGTACGGCAACGACGACGAGCGCGCGGACGCCCTCGGCCGGCGGCTGATGGAGGAGTTCACGCGCGTCGTCCACAAGCACGCCGAGCCGCACAAGGACGTGCTGATCTTCCCTTGCGGAGTGGCTACCTTCTCCTGGTACATCGGCATCGGCGAGGGCCTGGGCGCCTCACCGGACGGGCGACGGGCCTGCGCTCCGGTCTCGTCGAACTTCTCCCCTGCCCTTGGGCGCGACCGGGAGGGGATCCCGGCGGCCATTCTCTCTTACGGCGGGATGCCCCACGACCGGCTACCTGCCGGCGGGCCGCTGGACCTGCGTCTGCCTCGCCGGCTGGTGGAGGGTGAAGCGGGCACAGGGCGCATGGCCGCCCTTCTGCGGAGCTTCGTCGAGACCGGCGGCTCCATGATGACGCTCACCGTGGTTGACACCGGTGAGCTCCGCGCGGCTCAGCGGGAACCCGAACAGCACAGGTCCCTCCGCGTGCGCATGGGCGGCTGGTGCGCCTACTTCACCATGCTGAGCCGCGAGCAGCAGGAACACCACATCCGCCGCCAGGAGGCAGGCGCGTGACCGGCGCGGATGACGTGGAAGGCCTGATCTTCGACGTGGATACCTTCGCCGTCCACGACGGGCCGGGCATCCGCATGGCTGTCTACCTGAAGGGCTGCCCGCTGCGTTGTGCCTGGTGTCATAGCCCGGAGTCCATTGCGCCTGCCCCCGAGCTTGCCTTCGTCGCCGACCGTTGCGCGGGCTGCGGCGCGTGCGTCGCTGCCTGCCCGCAGCAAGCTCACTCCCTCGAGGGCCGGACCCATAGACTGGACCGTGATGCCTGCACGGCCTGTGGGCGTTGCGCTCAGGTCTGCCCCGCCGGCGCCCTGCGCATCATCGGCGAAAGCGTTGCGGCTGGCGCGCTGCTGGAGAGGGCGGCCCGCCTCAAGCCCTTCTTCCGCCACTCAGGGGGCGGCCTGACAGTGACCGGCGGCGAGCCAGCGATGCAACCCGACTTCGCGGCCGCCGTT
>CAYFVS010000227.1:0-13332 GCA_964346565.1 uncultured candidatus Brocadiaceae bacterium
CAAGCTCCAGCTTGTCCACCGCGCCGGCTGCGCGGAACAGGGCCACGCCGCCGCCGGGCAGGACGCCTTCCTCGACCGCTGCGCGGGTAGCGTTCAGGGCATCTTCGACACGGGCTTTCTTCTCTTTCATCTCCGTCTCGGTGGCGGCGCCGACGTTAATCTGGGCCACGCCACCGCTGAGCTTGGCCAGCCGCTCCTGCAGCTTCTCGCGATCGTAGTCGCTGGTGGTCTCCTCGATGGCGCGCTCGATCTGGCGGATGCGCGCGCGGATGTCGGCTTCCGAGCCGGCGCCCTCGACGATGGTCGTCTGCTTGGCGGTGATGCTCACCTTGCCGGCCCGCCCCAGCTCGTTCAGTTGCCCGTTCTCCAGCTCGACCCCCAGGTCCTCGAACACGGCCCTGGCGCCGGTCAGCACGGCGATGTCCTCCATCATGGCCTTGCGACGGTCGCCGTAACCGGGCGCCTTGACCGCACAGCAGGTCAGCACGCCGCGCAGCTTGTTCACCACGAGGGTGGCCAGCGCCTCGGCCTCCACGTCCTCGCTGAGGATGAGCAGCGGCTTGCCCTTCTCGGCCACCTTCTCCAGGATAGGGGCGACGGCCCGACTGCTGCTGATCTTCTTCTCGTAGATCAGCACGTAGCAACCCTCCAGGACACACTCCATGTCGTCCTCATCGGTGATGAACTGGGGCGAGAGGTAGCCCCGGTCGAACTGCATGCCCTCCACCACGTCCACGGTCGTCTCAAGGGCACGCCCTTCCTCGACGGTGATCACGCCATTGCGGCCAACCTTGTCCATGGCCCGGGCGACCATCTTGCCCACTTCGCGGTCGTTGTTGGCGGCAATGGAGGCTACGGCCGCTATTTCGTCGCTGTCCTCGACCGGCTGGCTCTGCCGTTGCAGTTCCTTGACCACGGCCCCGAGCGCCTTGTGCATGCCGCGGCGCAGGGAGGCGGCGTCGCAGCCGGCCACCACGCGCTTGAGCCCCTCCGCGCAGAGGGCCTCTCCCAGCACCGTGGCGGTGGTCGTTCCGTCGCCGGCGTCATCGTTGGTCTGGGAGGCGGCCTCCTTCAGCAGTTGCGCCCCCAGGTTCTCGTACTGGTCGGCCAGTTCGATGTCCTCGGCGACGGTCACGCCATCTTTGGTGATCTTGGGGCTGCCCCAGCCCTTGTCCATGATGGCGTTGCGTCCTCTGGGGCCGAGCGTCTGTTTGACGGCTCGGGCCAGCTTCTCGATACCTTCCTGAAGTTTCTCGCGGGCTTCCAGACCGAAGGCGAGTTCTTTTGGCGCCATGTCGGCAATCCTCCCGGCGGTGCTGGAGGCAGTCGGTGACTGTGGGAAAAACACGTCGTGCACGACAGGTGCAAACCTCGTGCCACGGCTCCCGCGCCGCTCCGGCGGGAGCTACCGCTGGGGGCAGCCCGGCACCAGAGCAGCGCCCGCAGGCCGCAGGCAGCCCTCCTGCGGGCCGCCCTCGTGCGGCGAGGCCACTTGCGGGCCCATCCTGACCACTGTCAATCCGACAGCGGCAAAGAGAAGGGCAAGGCGTACCTGTCAAATTGGCAGCGCCTCCCTGGGGATGCCTTCGCGGCCCTCAGCGGGGCAGTTCCCTCAGGAGCGAGTCCTGCGGGTCGGGCTTCCAGCGGAAATGACGGGGGAAAGAAGCGCGCCCCCGCTGCCACTGTCGCAGGGCGTGCATGAAGCGGGCGTTGGTCCGTCGCCAGCCGCGCAGCACCCAGCGCCCCGCGTAGCGCAGCATGGCTGTGCTGAGCCGGAAGCAGGAAAGCGAACGCAGCACACTGCCGACGGAGTAGAACCTGCGATTGGCGCGCAGAGCGCCCAACTGCAGCTCCAGCGGACTCATGTGCGCCGGTTCGAACACCACGTGGTGTCCGTCGTAAAGACTCCAGTCGTAGGTGAAGATGCGCCCGTCCTCGTCGAGGCGCTGGAACAGAGACGAGCCCGGCACGGGCGTGAGGATCAGGAACTGCACAGTGTCCAGCCGGTTGTCCAGCGTGAAGCGAACCGTCCGCTCGAAGACCTGCCCGTCGTCCTGGTCAGCGCCGAACATGAACATGCCGTGCACGTTGACGCCGTGGGCGTGGAAGGCGCTCACGCAGCTTTCCAAGTCGGCCAGCGTCTGGTGCTTGTGGAAGGCGTCGAGGGTCTCCTGGTTGACCGACTCGAAGCCCACGAAGACCCGCCGGCAGTTGGTGCGCTTCATCAGGTCGAGCATCTCGTCGTCGCGGTAGATGTCCGCCCGCACCTGGGCGTACCACCGGCGCGGGGCGACGCCCTTGCGCAGCATGGCCGCCAGCAGCTCCTTGGTCCGTCGGGTCGAGGCGGTGAAGTTGTCGTCGCAGAAAAACACGTAGCTATCCCGCACGCGCCGCAACTCCTCCAGCACTCTCTCGATGCTCTTCATCCTGTAGCGACAGCCGAACATCGGAGAGACGCAGCAGAACGTGCAGTTGTGTGGGCATCCACGGGTGGTCATCACGGGGACTATCTTCATCGCCCTCCGCCCGTGGAGCAGGGAGAAGTCCGGGATGGGAATCTCGTCCAGCTCGCGCGAGAGCCCCTTCCTCTCGGTGGCGACGACCTGGCCGTCGTGAACGTAGCGCAGGTTGGGCACAGCGGACAGGTCCCCGTCAGCCTCCAATGCCTCCACCAGCCGGGGGAACGCATCTTCCGCCTCGCCCTGGACGACGTAGTCGGCGTATCTGAGCGGTTCCTCAGGCATGAACGTGGGGTGGACGCCACCAAACACGACCGGCACGCCCTTAAGCCGCAACACACGGGCCATCGCATAGGCCCGGGGGGCGGTGGCTGAGGTGGCCGAGATGCCGACCAGATCGGAGCTGAGGATGTCCCACGCTTCGGCGGTGCCTACACGGGCCAGGTCTTCCACGTAGACGCGCACCTGATGGCCCATCCGGCTGAGCATGGTGGCCAGAATGGGAAGGCCGAGCCGTGGAATCGCAAGATGGCTGTAAACGTGGTAATCAGGTGACCTCGGCTCAATCAGAGAGATCTTCATGGGCGATACACCCCGACGAGGACTGCTGCCCCCTGCAAAGTACTGGTCTTCCGCGACCGCAACCTGGTAGCGGAGGGGGGAGTCGAACCCCCGGCCCGAGGCTTATGAATCCCCTGCTCTACCACTGAGCTACTCCGCCACGGAACTGCCATTGTAGTGCTGCCCCCGAGAAGTGTCAAGCAGGGCCTGTCCGTCGGGCAACGGGCCGCTACTGGCTCATGCCCAGATAGGCCACCAACCCGCCCAACACGGCGATAGCCACCCCAACAGCCCCCAGCAGCCCGATAAGTGTGCGCTTGCTCAGCCCGCCGCCCACCAGCAGCCCCGCCGGGCGCAGCCGGACCACCCGAGCCGGCTGGAGAGCGACTATGGCGCCGCCGACGGCCTCCTTGCGGGCCGCTTCGATTCGGCCGACCAGCTCCACCCTCAGGGGGTCGTCCTCCTCCAACAGCTCCACCGCCTCCCGCCAGGAGTTGATCGCCCTGCCCAGCTGCTCCTGCCCGGCGGCCTCGGAGGCGCGGGCCAGGGCTTGGTCCAGCAGCGCCTTCTTCTCGCGCTGGTTGACCTCCGCCAACAAGCGTTGGACCTCGGGCTCGTCCGGCATGGTGGTCAGGGCGAACTCCATGGCCTCCCTGGCCCCGGCGAAGTTCCCCTGCGCCAGTTGCTCTTTGGCCGTCTGGAGTTCGTAGCCCACCATCTGGTCGGTCTGCTGGCTGTTTTGGTATGCCCGCTTCGCCTCCTCCAGCCCGGGGCAGTCCACCCACAGGCTTTCGGCCTTCTCCAGGGCTGCGCGGGCCTGCTCGTAGCGCCTTTCCTTCAGGTGCTGCTGCACCTCCTGAATGCGCCCATTGGCCAGCGCCATGCGTGATCTGATGTCTATGTCGAGCGCATCCGCCTCGAACTGCTCGCGGTACTGCTCGGGAATGCTTTCCAGCACCTCGGCTGCCGCGTGCAGCTTGCCCTCCCTGACCATCTTCCGGGCGTGGGCGGCCTGCTGGCGGTAGTGCTGCTGGCGCTGCTCCTTGTAGCTGTCGATCAGCCGCCGGGCCTTCTGTCGGGCGCGCTCGAAGACCTTTCCCTTGACTTCGACCACTTCCTGGAGCCGGGAGATTGCCTCGTCGAACTCCTTCTTCAGGGCGTGCTTACGGGCCTTTTCCTCGACCTTGCTGATCCGCACGGAAGTCTGGTGGCGCCGCTGCCTCAGGCTGCAGCCGCAGGACATGCAGATCTCGACATCTATGCGGTTGTCCGCCTCGCATTCGGGGCACACGTCGAACAGCTCAGACAGGTCAGCCCCGCAGTGCAGGCAGGCTCTCTGCATGACGGGGTTCTCCTTGTGGCACTCGGGGCAGACCACCTCCGCCCCGCTGACCTGCCGTCGGTAGGCCCGCACCGCGTCCAGCATCTCCTCGGCGCTCAGGTAACGCCTGTCGGGCGTGGCCTGCACGCACTTCAACACCAAGCTGTCAAAGCGGGGGTCCACCTCGGGATTGAGCTTGCTGGGCGGGGCGGGCGGCAGTATGTCGGGCACCTGACCGGTCAACACCCGATATATCACCGCGCCCATGCTGAAGATGTCGCTGCGCTCGTCTGCACGGTTGACGTTCTGCTCCTGCTCGGGGGGCATGTAGCCGCGGGTGCCCATCACCTTGCGCTTGCCGCCGGCCTCCTCCTGCACCTCGGCCAGCAGGCTGGCCACACCGAAGTCGGTCACCTTCACCATGCCCCGATCGTTGACCATGATGTTGGCCGGCTTCAGATCGCGATGGACAACGCCCTTCCTGTGCGCGTAGACCAGGGCCTGGGCGCACTGCTCGAATATGTCCAGAAGGAACTCCTCGTCGATCTCGCTGGCCGCCAGCAGCTCCCCGAGAGTGGCGCCATCAACGTATTCCATTGCGAAGTAATAGGTGTTGCCCTCGCGACCGCGGTCAATGATGTTAACTATGTTGGGGTGGTTCAGCGTGGCCAGCAGGTCCGTCTCGCTGTCGAATTGGCGCACGAAGGACTCCTTCGCGGCGAACTCCTGGGGCAGTATCTTCAGCGCCACGCGCCGGTCCAGGGACAGTTGCGTCGCTTCGTAGACGACGGCCATCGCCCCCGCCCCGATCATCTGCTCGATGCGGAAGCCCCCCAGCACGTCGCCCTTTTTGATCTCGCCGTAGCGGGCGCGGCTCTGCGCGCTGTGGAACCCGTCAGTGTCCCAGCCCCCGGTGGAACCCGGCTTGGCGGTTGCGCGAGTCCCGTTCTTGCCCCTGCGGCGAACCACCTTAAGCGACTTCCCACACAGCGGGCACTGGATGCGCCCCATCCCCATGTCGGCAGTCCACTCGATCTGGTTCTCGCAGTAAGGGCACTTCAGCGTAGCCATGTCATCTCTTCCGCTCTCAGGGGCAGGGGTCGCGCGTCCGTCCGGCGCTATACGCCTCCACGAGCATTCTACCCCAACAGCGCCGCTCCCCGCAACCTAGCAGGCTGTTGAGCACGTACGCTCAGATGAGTTCATCGTCGGGAATGGGCTCCCCCAGAGCGGGGCGGGCAGGGCAGCCTTCGCAACGCGGCCGAGACCGACAGAAGCGCTTCCCCAACTCGACCAACTGGGCGTGGAAGTCCTTGTACAGCGCCACGTGCCGGGGCAGGCTGGCGGTGAACAGCTCGCGCAGCTCGTAGTAGCCCGCCCCGGGGTCAAGCAGTCCGTGGCGCACCACCACACGCATCGTGTAGGCGTCCACCACGAACACCGGCCGCTCCAGGGCGTAGAGCAGGATGCTGTCGGCCGTCTCCGGCCCGATGCCCCGCAGCGCCAGCAGCTCCTCCCGCAGCCGGGCCGTTGGGACAGCGGCCAGGGCCTCGACGGTGCCCTCCCCCCGCTGCACCAGCCAGTTGGCCAGGCGGGCCAGACGGGCGCTCTTCTGGCGGAAGTAGCCTGCGGGCCGCACCAGTTCCCGAAGGCGCTCGAGCTCCAGCGAGGCCAGCACACGGGGCTCCAGCGCGCCCGCTTCCCGCAGGTTGGCGATGGCCTTCCGGGCGTTGGCCCAGTTGGTCCGCTGGGTCAGTATGGCGCCCACCATGACCTCGAACGGTGTTTCGCCGGGCCACCAGTGCCGGTCGCCGAAGCGCTCGCGCAATGCATGGTAGAGTTCGGTCAGCTTCCGGGCAAGGTCCATGGTCAAGGCACCTTCTCCAGGGCATATACGTAGCAGGGCCTGCCCTTCCACTCGCAGCGAATGGTCTCGACGACCCGGTTCAGGCCGACCAGTTCCACAGCCCGCTCCAGGAGCCGCGCGTGGCGAGTCAGCCACACGGAGAAGCCGCCGTATTCCAGCACCCGGAGCGGCCCGGCCATCAGGCGGGCGAAATCCTCCACGTCCCAGGGCCGTCCGTCCGTCGGGTCGCTCTGCGGGGGTGTGCTCACGATGCGGGTGAACAGGCGGTCGCGGAACGGCAGCGCAGCGGCGTCCCAGACGCACACGTGCACGTCCGCCCCGGCCGCCCGGGCGTTCATGGCGGTCCAGCCGGCCCGTCGCGGGCTCACGTCGCCGGCCACTATCAGCTCCGCCGGCCCCAGCAGCGCGCGCTCTATGGCAATGGTGCCCGTCCCGCAGAAGGGGTCCAGAAGGCGGTCGTCCCGCGCCGGCTCGCTGAGCCGGAGCATGGCCGCCGCCAGCGCGGGGTGGGTCTCGCTGCGGTCATGGCGCACCTTGTAGGGGCGACGAGACAGCGGCTCCGGGGTCAGCCGGCCCCGCAGCCGGCACCGCTCTGCGAGGGCCTGGATGCGCAGCTCGAGCGGGCGGGGCTGGCCGACGGCGCGCCGCCCGAGCGCATCAGGTATCACCTGCCACGCCAGCTCTTCGATGTCGCGATAGGTGTAGTCGTGATGGCCGCTGCGCTTGACGGTGACGCTGACGTCGGGGCTCTCCGGCGGGGCACCGTTCAGCTCGGCCCAGCGCTGCTCCCACCGCTCCATCGGCAGGCTGCGCAGCCGCTCGGCGATTCGGCCCAGGTCGGCCGGCTCGGGGCCGATGAGGAAGGAGTCGAACTGAAGGAACACGTTCCCCGCCAGACGCAGCTCCCGCAGGCGGTCCACCGGCCCGTCGAATGAGAAGACCACCTCGCTCCAGTGGTGCTCGGCCTCCACCTCCAGCCGGCCCAGCACCTCCGAGGCCAGCTCCTCCTCCAACCCGTAGAGGCAGGTCACCACGTAGGTATCGCGATCGGCCGTCACGGCGGGCTTTCCCTCCGTCAGGCTTCCGGAAGCCACTGAACGGGGTCGTTGATCCATCCCTCAATCAGCACGTCGGGCCCCACCGTGCGGACGGCGCATTCCCGCAGCGGAAGCGCCTCCTCCATGCGCTCTATGCCCCGCGCGCCGACCGCGGTCACCGCCCGCTCTCCGCCCGTGATCTTGGGCGCCACGAAGACCATCACCCGGTCCACCTGGCCCGCGTCGAAGAAGCTGCCCAACACTTCCGCCCCGCCCTCCAGGAGCACGTTCGACATGCCGCGGCGGCCCAACTCGTCCAGCAGGGCCGGTGGGTCAACCCGCCGAGGGAAGCCGTGGGCAGCGGGCACGGGCAGGCCCTGGCAGCCCCGCGCGAGCGGCTCCTCCAGCCCGTCCGGCGGATGCTCCTCGGGGTAGGCCAGCAGGACCGGCGCCTCCTCGCACGTCTGCACCAGCCGGCTGTCGGCGGCCGGACAGCCGCGCCCGCACAGCACCAGGCGGGATGCCATGCGGCGCGGCTCGACCATGCGGCAGGTCAGCAGGGGATCGTCCCGCCGGGCCGTCCGGCTGCCCACTGCAACGCAGTCCACGATGCCCCGAAGCTGGTGGACGACACGCCGGGCGGGCGCGCCGCTGATGTAGCGGGAGGAGCCCGTGCGGGTGGCCGTCTTGCCGTCGGCGGTCATCGCCCACTTGGCCGTGACCAGAGGACGCCCGGTGGCGGCACGCTTGAAGAAGGCGGCGTTCGCCCGCACGGATTCCTCCCTGCACAGGCCGACGTCCACCTGCAAACCGGCCTCCCGCAGCGAAGCCACTCCTCTGCCGCGCGTCTTCGGCGTGGGGTCGAGCGCTGCCACCACCACGCGCCTCAGACCCGCCTCGACCAGGGCCCCCGCACAGGGGGGCGTCTTGCCCTCGTGTGCGCAGGGCTCCAGGGTCACGTACATCGTTGCGCCCCGGCACCGGTCGGCGGCGTCGCGCAGGGCCATCACCTCGGCGTGGGGTCCGCCGAACCGCTGTGTGTGTCCCTCCCCGACCACGCCACCCTCGCGCACGAGCAGTGCCCCGACCGGCGGGTTCGGCTCCGCCAGTCCTCTGGCCTGAGCGGCCAGTTCAAGCGCGCGCCGCATGTGCTGCCGGTCCTGTTCGGTGAAGGTCAAGATTGCCCTCCCGGGGCGCCGTGGGGAGTCGGCGTGCGCGCAGCCCGCCGGGCGGGGATTATACCTGCGGGGCCGGCTTGATTCAAAACAGCCCCTCAGCTACAATGGGCGCGTCACGCTTCCGGGGCCTCTCCCAGGGATTTGCCTATGGGCAGCAACTCCAACCAGGGGCGCTTCGCTTACGAGTTCGAGCGTCCCATCCTGGAGCTCGAGCAGCAGATCAGGGACCTGTCCGAGCGCGCCGCCTCCGAGCACGAGAATCTGAGCGACGAGATAGCGCAGCTGCAGCGCCGCCTGGACGGCCTGCTGGAGGAGACCTTCTCGAGCCTGAGCGCCTACCAGCGCGTCTGCCTTGCCCGCCATCCCCAACGCCCCCAGCCGATGGACTACGTGAAGGCAATCTTCACCGACTTCATCGAGCTGCACGGTGACCGCCGCTCGGGGGACGACCGGGCAGTGGTCACCGGGCTGGCCACTCTGGACGAGCACCGCGTGATGATCGTCGCCCAGCACAAGGGCCGCGAGACGAAGGAGAAGATGGAAGCCAACTTCGGCATGCCACAGCCGGAGGGCTACCGCAAGGCGCTGCACAAGATGCGGCTGGCCGAGAAGTTCGGCCTGCCCCTCATCTGCCTGATTGACACTCCCGGCGCGGCGCCGACCATCGGGGCGGAGGAACGGGGGCAGGCGATGGCCATCGCCGAGAACATCTTCACCATGGCCGGCCTGCGCGTGCCCATCATCGTGCTGGTCACCGGCGAGGGGTGCAGCGGCGGCGCGCTGGGCATCGGCGTGGGCGACCGGTTTGCGCTGCTGGAGAACGCCTACTACGCCGTAATCAGCCCGGAGGGTTGCGCTGCCATCCTGTTCCGCGACGGCTCCCAGGCCGAGCCAGCGGCCCAGGCCATGAAGCTGACCGCCGACGACTTGCTGGAAGCGGGCATCATTGACACCATCATCCCCGAGCCCCTTGGCGGAGCCCATCGCGGGCCGCAGAAGACCGCGCGCGAGGTGGAACGCTACCTGACCGCGACCCTCGAGGAACTCGGCCAGATACCGGTTGACCAGCTCCTGGAGGAGCGCTATCGGCGCTACCGCGAGATCGGCCCTTACGCCCGGATCCCTCAGCCCGAACCAGAACCCAGCCCCGAGCCGGCAGCCGAAGGCTGAGCACCCCTTATCCCAGCATCTCGACGGCCTGGCGGACACTGAACCCCCGCAGATCATCCATCACCCGTTCCGCCTCGCCCAACGCCGCGGGCTCGTGTGTGGTCGTCAACGCCACGCACTTCATCCCGGCGCGGCGGGCCGCCCGAATGCCGGCTGGCACGTCCTCGATGACCAGGCATCTGCCCGGCTCAACGCCCAGCTTCCGGGCCACTTTCAGGAACACGTCCGGCTGCGGCTTGCCGCGCTCGACGTCCTTGCCGCTGACGACGGCGCTGAAGTAGTCCCGGACCCCCAGCGCGCCCAGGATGGCCTCTATGTTCTCCGGGGGCCCCGAGGAGCCCAGGCCGATTCGGAAGCCCGCCCCCGCCAGGCCCCGTATAAGCTCTACGGCGCCGGGCAGGGGCTCCAGCTTCTCCTGCACCACCTGCCGGAAGACCTCCTCCTTGCGGCGGTCAATGCGGTCCAGCTCCTGGGCGGGGACCTTCCGGCCGAGCAGCCGGGGGATAATCTCGTGGTTGGGCCGCCCGAAGGTCTCGTGGAAGGCTTCCCAGCCGATCTCCACTCCCTCCTCGCGGGCGATGGCCTGCCAGCTCTCGTAGTGCGCCCGCGCAGTGTTCGCCAGGACCCCGTCCATGTCGAAAATGACGGCGCGGTCGGTCGGGTCCACGGCTGTCCCCCGGAGGGCGGGTGCACGGATCAGCGCGTCCCGAAGGCCAGGCTCAGCGCCTTGAACGGCAGTCGGATGGGCAGCGAAACAACGCGGAACAGCCCACGGAACGCCCGCACCAGCGCCTCCCAGTCCAGCAGGACGGGGCTGGCGATGAACATGCTCGAGTAGGTCCCAACCAGGACGCCGAAGATCAGCGTCAGCGCCAGCCCCCTCAGCACCGGCCCGCCGACCAACGCCAGCACGACGACCACCATCAGCGTGGTCATCGAGGTGAGCACCGTGCGGCTGAGCGTCTGGTTGATGCTCATGTCAATCAGGTCACCGCTGACCCGATTGCGGCCCAGGATGCCCATGTTCTCGCGAATGCGGTCGAACACGACGATGGTGTCGTTCAGGCTGTAGCCGAGGATGGTCAGGAAGGCGGCCAGCATGGCCAGGTTGATCTTGACCTCTCCGAACACGCCCAGCCAGTCGGACAGAGCGACCAGGCCGGCGGTGATCAGCACGTCGTGCAGCAGGGCGATCACCGCCGCCACCCCGAAGCGGAACGCGTGGAAGCGCGCGGCCACGTAGAGCACGATGATGACCGAGGCGAACAGCACGGCCATCAGGGCCCTTCCCTGCAGTTCCTTCGCCACCTCGGCGCCGATGCTGACCACCTTCTGCACCGGCTCTGGCCGGCCGAAGGCGTTCTGGATGCGCGAGAGGACCGCCTCTGCATCGCCGGCGGGCAGAGCGAGTCTGAGCCGGGAGACGACGGTCCCCACTTCGTAGTCGTCGAAGTCCACTATCAGCGCGTCGCCGCTCAGACCCGCGTCCGCCGACTCGATGTAGTTGCGCACGTCGCCGAACGCCATTGGGCGTTCGAGCTGCATCTCCACCACACGCCGATCCTCGCCCTCGGTGACGGTCTCGTAGCGCACCCCGCCTGCGTGCGGCGCCACGTCCGCGAACACCAGGCGCATCGTCTCCCGCACCGGCTCCTGGCTCAGCTCCAGGCGCCATCCGGCCGACTTAACGCCGAGCGGGACGATGCGCGCTTCCTCCAGTTGCTCCCGGTCGAACCGGATGCGGATGTCCTGTTCCGAGTACTCCCCGGTCAAGCGGGCCGTCAGCGTGTCGCCCTCTATCTGGATGGTGGGCACGCCGCGCAGCTCCGCGCCGGCCGGCAGTTCCCGCCGGAACTGCTCCAGCAGGTCAGCCTCTGCCCGAATGAGGAACTGCGCCGCCGGCACCGGCTCCGTCCCCTCGGCGGGTGCCACCTGGACGTCGGCGAACTGCCTGCGGGACAGCTCCACTGCCAGCAGCTCAGGCCGGATGGGCTTGTCCAGGGCGAAGACCACGGCGTCCTTCGCCTCATCCCAGCGGCACTCGGTGACCTGGTAGTCCTCCCCTTCCAGCCCCGCCCAGCCGAGGGCCAGTATCGCCCGGCGCCAGACCTCCCCCCGCTCGGCCAGGGTGCGCACGTCGCCCAGGTAGACGGCCATGTCGCGCGCAACGACCTCCTTGTCTGCGGGCACGACATTGCTGATCTGCTCCAGGACGAACGGCTCGTCCCCGCCGATCGCGCGGCGAACCGCCATCTCGTCGGCCGGCTCAGCCAGCGTGAGTTGGAGCGAGCGGCCGTCGCGGGCCACTTCGAGGCTCTTCTTCTTATCCCCCTCGGCGGCCAAGCCCGCCGCCTGGAGGCGGGCCTTCACGGGGGACAGGATGGTCTCCTCGACCTTCTGCCGGCCGGCGCCTTTCAGGCGTATGCTGAAGTCGGTGGGCGCCCCCCGGCCTGCGGCGGGAGCGCCGAAAGCCTGCACCTCAGCGTCGGGATAGCCGGCGTCGGCCAGCCGCGAGCGGACTTCCGAGACGGGCGTCGGCTCAGCCAGCGATACGTTCACCAGCACGCCCCCGGTGAAATCAATGTCGTAAAGCACCGGCCCGCGCGTGAAGAAAGCCACCAGCCCCGCCACCACCACAACGGCGGACACGAGGTAGGCCAGCTTGCGGATGCGGGCGAACTCGATGGACGGCGTGCCCACGAGGTTCCTCATCCGGAACCGCGCCATCCAGCCCTTCTCGATGAAGGTCTCGAACGCCAACCGCGTGACCAGCAGGGCCGTGAACATGCTCAGCAGGATGCCGAACGAGAGGGTCACGGCGAAGCCCCGCACCGGTCCGGTGCCCACCAGGTAAAGTATGACCGCCGTGAGCAGCGTGGTCACGTTGGCGTCCACGATGGTGGTGAAGGCCCGATCGTAGCCATTGCGCAGGGCGATGCGGACTCCCTTGCCGCTCTCGGACTCCTCGCGGATGCGCTCGAAGATCAGCACGTTTGCATCCACGGCCATGCCCACCGTCAGCAGGATGCCCGCCATGCCGGGCAGTGTCAGGGCGGCGCCGAGCATGGACAGGATGCCGATCAGCAGCACAAGGTTCATCAGCAGCGCGCCGTCGGCCACCAGGCCGCAGCCCATGTAGTAGAGGCCGATGAACCCGACCACGAGCAGGCCGGCCACCGCCAGCGCCAGCAGCCCGCGCCGGATGGAGTCGCGCCCCAGCTTGGGCCCCACAGTGCTCTCCTGCAGCAGCGTGATGTCCATCGGCAGGCTGCCCGCCCGCAGCACGTTCACCATGTCATTGACGTCCTGCTGGGTGAAGTCACCGCGGATGATGCCCGCGCCGGCGATACGCGACTCTATCACAGGGGCGCTCTTGAGCACCCCGTCCAGGATGATGGCCAGCGACCAGCCCAGGTTCGACTCCGTTATGTGGGCAAAGCGACGGGTGCCTACGGCGTCGAACTCGAAGCCAACCGCCGGCGCGCCCCTCTCGTCCACCGTGGGGTAGACGTTCGCCAGCCGCTCGCCGGTGATGGCCGCCTCGCCCTTCCTCACCAGTGGCGGCTCTTGCGGTCAGCGGTCGCGGTGACGGTGCAGGTGTTGACGATGCACAGGCCGGGCGCTTCGTCCCCTCGCGCGCGCCGCAACCCGAGCCCTTCGAGGGCCTCGGCCAGGCGGCGGGAGTCGTACAGATTCGCCTTACAGCCCAGCGTCTCGATACGGTAGGTCTGGCATTCCA
>CAYFVS010000228.1:0-10624 GCA_964346565.1 uncultured candidatus Brocadiaceae bacterium
CCAAGGCCGGTTCACCGGCGGCGAGGCGTTGCGTCACAAGGTGAGCCATAACTGGCGCCTGCGATGGGAGCTGACACGTTCGGACGGGAGACGGCTGTCCTCGGACCAGGCCTCAACGGTGGCCCAGCAGTTCGTCTGCCCGCTGGACAGGGACACGGACGCGCCCAGTTTCGTGGTGGTGACCGACCCCGCCACGTCGCTGCCCGTGCTGGTCTGCGACCATCATCCGGGGGTGATCATCAAGGCGTACTACCAGCGCGAGCCAACCGGCAAGGTGACGGTGGAGGTGGAGGAGGAGGTGCGCCAGCTCGCCAACCCCGAGCTTAAGAGGGCGATCGCGGCACGGCTGGCCCAGTTTCGGTGACGCCATGGAGAGGACCCGCTGGTTCAGCTTGTCTCGCCGGGAGCTGGCCGTGCTGATGTTGGCAGTGGGCCTGGCGCTGGCGGCCGTCGCCGTGGCACAGGCCATGCACGCCATCTGGGGGCGGGGGCGCATGAGCGTGAGGGGCACGGGCGAGGCCATGCTGCCCTCCGTCCGGCTGAACGTGAACACCGCCCCGCCGTTCGAACTGGCCACGCTGCCCCAGATAGGGCCCAAGACGGCCGCCGCCATCGTGCTGGACCGGGAGCAGAACGGCCCTTTCCGCTCCCTGGACGACCTGACCAGGGTGCACGGCATCGGCCCGAAGACCGTCGAGACCATCCGGCCGCACGCCATGTGCGCCCCTCCGCCGCAATCCGAGGACTGAGATGGCCGATTTCCAGGTCGAAGCGCCCTTCCAGCCGGCCGGCGACCAGCCCCAGGCCATGACCGAGCTGATCCGGCGCTTCCGCGCCGGCAGCCGTTGCGAGACGCTCCTCGGCGCCACCGGCACGGGCAAGACCTTCACCATGGCCAAACTCATGGAAGCCCTCGGCCTGCCAACACTGGTCATCAGCCACAACAAGACGCTGGCCGCCCAGCTCTACAGCGAGTTCAAGGAGTTCTTCCCCGGCAACGCCGTGGGCTACTTCGTCAGCTACTACGACTACTACCAGCCCGAGGCATACATCCCGTCGCGCGACCTCTACATCGCCAAGGACGCCTCCATCAACCAGGACATTGACCGCCTGCGTCTGGCCGCCACCACCAACCTGATGCAGCGAAACGACGTGGTGGTGGTAGCCAGCGTCTCCTGCATCTTCGGCATTGGCGCGCCGGAGGATTACAGCGCCATGTTCGTCACGGTCCGGGTGGGCCAGCAGGTAGAGCGCGACGAGCTGCTCGGACAACTGGTCGAGATCCAGTACCGCCGCAGCGACGCGGACCTGCGACGGGGCACCTTCCGCGCCCGGGGCGACCTGGTCGAGATATACCCCGCCTACGAGGAGATCGCCTACCGGGTGGACATGTTCGGGGACTATGTCGAGCGCATCGTGGTGATTGACCCCCTCAGCGGCCAACGGCTGGAGGCCGCCGAGATGGTGAACGTCTTCCCGGCCAACCATTTCGTCACCCCGGAGGACCGGCTGGAGCGGATACTGGAGGACATCGAGGAGGAGCTGGAGGAACGCCTGACCGAGCTGCGCAGCCAGGGCAAGAACCTGGAGGCCCAGCGGCTGGAAGCCCGCACGCGATACGACATGGAGCTGCTGCGCGAGGTCGGCTTCTGCCCCGGCATCGAGAACTACTCCCGCCACATCAGCGGGCGGCAGCCCGGCGAGCGGCCCGCCTGCCTGCTGGACTACTTTCCCGACGACTACCTGTGCATCGTGGACGAGAGCCACCAGACCATCCCCCAGATACACGCCATGTACCACGGCGACCGCTCCCGGAAGGAGACCCTGGTCGAGCACGGCTTCCGCCTGCCCTCCGCCCTGGACAACCGGCCGCTCACCTTCGAGGAGTGGGAGGAGCTGACCGGCCGCCTGCTGTTCGTCTCCGCCACGCCGGACCAGTACGAGATCGAGAAGTCCGGCGGCGAGGTCGTCGAGCAGATCATCCGCCCCACGGGCCTGGTGGACCCGGCGGTGGACGTGCGCCCAGCGCGCGGACAGGTCCAGGACATCATCGGCGAGATCAAGCAGTGCGCCGAACGGGGCGAGCGCACGCTGGTGACAACCCTGACCAAGCGGCTGGCCGAGGACCTGAGCGACTACCTGCGCGAGGAGGGCATTGACGCCTGCTATCTGCACAGCGAGGTGCAGACCATCGAGCGGGTCGAGATACTGAACGACCTGCGGCGAGGCAAGTACGACGCCATCGTGGGGGTGAACCTGCTGCGGGAGGGGCTCGACCTGCCGGAGGTCGCCCTGGTGGGCATTCTGGACGCCGACCGGGAGGGCTTCCTGCGCTCGGACACATCCCTCATCCAGACCATGGGCCGCTGCGCGCGCAACGTCAACGCCCGCGTCATCCTCTATGCCGAGGAGGTCACCGAGTCCATGGCCCGCGCCATCGAGGAGACGCACCGCCGGCGCGAGATCCAGGTGGAGTACAACAATGAACACGGCATCACGCCGCGGACCATCCGCAAGCGCATCCAGCGCGGCATAGACTATGAGGTGCAGGCCTGGAAGCGGCGGGTCGAGACGCCGGTCATCGCCGAGGCGGAGGAGGACTACGTCACCGCCGACCGGCTGGACGAGCTGGAGAAGGAGATGAAGGACGCCGCCGCCCGGCTGGACTTCGAACGCGCCGCCGTCCTGCGCGACACCATCCAGGAAATCCAGGGCGGCTGATCGCCGGCCCGCGTCTACCTTTGCAGAGCGGCCCGGCCCTGCCTACACTGTCGGCCCTCGATACCCCGACCAGAAGGGCGCTCATGGAGTGCGCGTGGAAGGAGAACTGGGAGGAGACGAAGCGGCACTTCGTTGACTGGTGGCGCGGCGAGGGCTTGGTCGTGGCCTCATGGGCGCCGCCGGGCGGACGCGACCCGCGTGAGGAGACGCCCGACCCCGGCCCGTCGCAGGGCCTCCAGTGGCAGTACGAGCAGCCCCGGTGGCGCGCTTTGAGCCAGCACCGGGCCCTCGCCCGCTCCCACTTCCCCCTGGACGTGCTGCCCATGCCGAACCTGGACCTCGGTCCGGGCAGCCTGGCGCTCTACATGGGCAGCCCGCCCGGCTTCGCGCCCGGCACCGTGTGGTATCACCCCACCATCGAGGACGTTGAGAATCCGGAGGAACTGCCGCCCCTGGCGCTCGACCCGGACAACAAGTGGTGGCGCATGACGGTGGAGACGCTCCAGGCGGCCTCCGAGCTGGCCGACGGCAAGTACCTGCTGGGATGCCCGGACCTGATCGAGAACATAGATATCCTGGCCAGCCTCCGGGGGACGCAACGGCTCCTGTTCGACATGGCTGAGCGGCCGGAGTGGGTCGAGGGCGCCATGTGGCAGATCAACCAGGCGTTCTTCGAGGCATACGACCGCATATACGACATCATCAAGCTGAAGGACGGCAGCAGCGCGTTCCGCGCCTTCTCCATCTGGGGACCGGGCAGGACGGTGAAGGTCCAGTGCGATGCCTCGGCCATGTTCTCTCCCGCCATGTTCGAGCGGTTCGTGGTGCCCGCGCTAACCGAGCAGTGCGAGTGGCTGGACTACTCGATGTTCCACCTGGACGGCCACCAGTGCATCCCGCACCTGGACCTATTGCTCGGGATAGAGGCGCTGGACGCGGTCGAGTGGACGCCCGACCCGCAGGTGCCCCGCGGCGGCGACCCGGAGTGGTATCCGATGTACCGCAAGATCCTGGAGGCGGGCAAGTCTGTCCAGGCCCTCGACGTGCGCCACGATGAGATCGCCCCGCTGCTGGACGCCGTGGGGCCGAAGGGCATGTACATCCTGACCTGGATTGAGAGCGAGGCGGACGCCGAGAAGGTATCCCGCTTGATCGAGCCCTATCGCTGAACCGCATCACGGAACTGCTTCGACAGGAGGAGAAGCCATCGTGGAAGGCAACGATCGCGTGTTGAACGACCCGGTGGACGTGAGCCCGGCCTTTGCCCGCCCGGGCAACTCGCTGTTCGTGCCCAGGCGGGCGGCGGACTTCGACCCGGGGGCCGGCAGCGGGCACCTGGAGTGCGTGCCGATGGACCACGAGGTCGGCATCAAGTTCAACCAGATCCATTACGCGCCGGGCGGCGCTCACTACGGCGAGTTCCCCCCGGCCTACGCGGAGCAGCCGCTGACGCCCTTCGGATTGGACTTCGTCACGCCGCGCACCGTCCGGCTGCGCTGGCAGGCGGGGCGGTTGCCCCGAGAGGCCGACGAGGAACTGATGCTCGCAGGCCCCGTGCCGCGAGACGAGACGTGGCAGCAGGAGGCGACCGAGCAAGGCGTCACCTACACCAGTGCGGACGGGGTGACCGTGACCATACAGCGCGAGCCGTGGGGCCTCTCGCTGAGCGACCCTGGAGGGCGCCCGCTCACCCGGACCGTCACGACCCCCGCGCGCACCTACGTGCCCTTCTGCTTCGTGCGCCGCCTGGAAGACCTGCGCCGCCACGTGGCGGCCTCGTTCGCCCTGGCGCCAGACGAGAAGCTGTTCGGCTGCGGGGAGAGCTTCACCCGGCTCAACAAGCGGGGGCAGAAGCTGGTGCTGTGGCCTTACGATTCCTGGGAGTGCCAGGGGCCGCAGATGTACAAGCCGGTCCCCTTCTTCCTGAGCAGCCGGGGCTACGGCATGTTCCTGCACACCTCGGCGCCCGTGACCTTTGACTTCGGCCACAACTACGACGGCCTGTGCACGATTTACACCGGCGACGACGAACTGGATCTGTTCGTCTTCGTCGGCACGCCGAAGGAGATGCTGGCCGAGTACACCGCGCTGACCGGCCGGAGTCCGACGCCGCCGGTGTGGAGCTTCGGGCTGTGGATGAGCCGCATCACCTACGACTCCGAAGAGCAGGTCCGGCGCGTGGCCGGTCGCCTGCGGGAGGAGCGCGTGCCCTGCGACGTCATCCACCTGGACACGGGCTGGTTCGAGGAGGACTGGTGTTGCGACTACCAGTTCGCCGGTTCCCGGTTCGACGACCCGGAGGGGATGATTGGCGACCTGCGGGAACAGGGCTTCCGGACGTGCCTCTGGCAGCTCCCGTACTTCACCCCGGCCAACCGGCTGTACGAGGAACTGATAGAGAACGACCTTGTGGTAAGAGGCCCTGACGGCTGCCTGCCTACAGAGGACGCCATCCTGGACTTCTCCAATCCCCGGGCGGTCGAGTGGTACCAGGGGAAGCTGGCCGGCCTGCTGCAGATGGGCGTGGGGACAATCAAGGTGGACTTCGGCGAGGCGGCGCCGCTGCACGGCCAATATGCCTCCGGCCGGAGCGGCTTCACCGAGCACAACCTCTACCCCCTGCGCTACAACCGGGCCGCCGCCGAGATAACCCGCGAGGTCGCCGGCGAGGACATCATCTGGGCGCGCAGCGCGTGGGCCGGCAGCCAGCGCTATCCTCTGCACTGGGGCGGAGATACGGTCTCGAGCGACAGCGGCATGGCGGCTACCTTGCGCGCGGGCCTCTCGCTCGGGCTCTGCGGGTTCAGCTTCTGGAGCCACGACGTGGGCGGGTTCACCGACGTCCCCTCGGAGGACCTCTATGCCCGCTGGCTGGCGTTCGGGGTGCTGACCAGCCACACCCGCTGCCACGGCCAGCCGCCGCGAGAGCCGTGGGAGTTCTCCGACGGGTTCACCGACCTGTTCCGCCGGACGGTGGAGCTGAAGTACCGCCTGATGCCCTACGTCTACGCGCAGGCGCGGGACTGCTCGGAGCGGGGGCTGCCAATGCTCAGGGCGCTGTTCGTGGAGCATCCGGACGACCCGACCTCGTGGCTGGTCGAGGACGAGTACTTGTTCGGGGCCGACCTGCTGGTCGCCCCGCTGCTGGAGGCCCGCGCGACGGGCAGGCGGGTCTATGCGCCGCCCGGACGCTGGATAGGCTACTGGAGCGGACAGTGCTACGAAGGCGCCCGCTGGCACGACATCGAGGCCGGCGACGTGCCCGTGGTGCTGCTGGTGCGGGAGGGCGCCGCCCTGGCCACCGCGCAACTCGCCCAGTGCACCGATGGGATTGACTGGAGCAGCATCGAGCTGTGCGCCTTCCGATGCGGCGCGGGGGAGGCCGCGGGGCTGTTCTGCCGGCCCGGCGACGAACAGGTGCACAGGCTGACGGTCCGGGTCAAAGACGGGGACTGCGAGCTGGTGGAAGACCCCACCGGCGGAGAGGTGGACTGGACCATCAGCCGCGTGCCCGCGAGGGAGACGGGCTAGGTTGGCGGCTGGCCATGGGTCCGGTCGGCGTCGGCCTCGCGTTCAGCGCGCTCTCGGCACTCCGCGACCACTTCGCGGGGCACCAGCGCGATGGCGAGCGCAACCAGGCCGCCTACTATCAGCACGTCGTCTGCGTAGCCCAACACGGGGATCCAGTCTGGCAGCAGGTCCAGCGGACTTAGCAGGTAGGCGACGGCGGCCGCCAGCAGCAGCCTGGCCAGCAGAGGCGTGCCCGGATGCTTGAGGACGAGCCTGTAGAGCCTGATTCGCCCCTTGAGCCCATTCACGATGCGCCGCACAGTTCCCATCACGCAGCAGCGCCCTCCCCTTCTTCGGGTCGCTCATTGCCCGGCAGCCGGCGGACCAGCCAGCCCGCCACCAGGTAGCACCCCGCCGCGACGGCGAACACGGCGGTGAACCCCCGATGCACGGCCACCAGCACGGCCAGCGGCGAAGCGGCCACCGAGGCGAACCCGTTCGCCGCCCATGCCCAGGGGACCAGCCCCGGGCGGGCACGGCCGAGCGCCCTCAGCCCGCTGGGGAAAGGCCAGCCCATCAGGAACGCCACCGGCGCCGCCAGCAGCACCGCCACCCCGGCGCGCCCCGGCAGCGGCGCGCTCGACAACCACCCGAAGACCTCATCCAGCCCGAACGCGTAGAAGAACGCCAGGACGGCAATCCCGCCCGTCGCCGCCCCGACCACTGCCCCAGGCCCGGCCTCCAGGCGGCCGCTCAGCGCGCTGCCCAGCCCGCTGAACACCAGGAACGAACTCAACACCACCGCCGCCGAGTACACCGGGTCGCCCAGGAAGCGAGTGAACTTCAGCAGACAGACCATCTCCAGCATCATGAACCCCAGGCCCAGCAGCGCGAAGTAGCCCAGCGTGGGCGCGCGGCCGCCGGGCGCCGTCCGCCCCCGCCGCAGCCACAACAGGGGCAGCAGGATGAGCGCCGCGCCGACAAGCAGGGCCTGCACCAGCGCCACCACCAGCACCACGTAGCCCAGTTCGAGGGGCGTCAGCCACTGCCGGCCGTAGGCACGCCAGAAGCGCGGCAGACTGCTCCAGCGGAAGAAGCTGTAGAAGTAGGGACTGTCATCGGTCGCCGGGCGCACGTCGAAGGCCCAGTCCGCCAGGAACCGCTCTCGGTCCTCTGAGAGCAACTGCACCGCCGCGTGGTGGAAGTAGGAATGCGGCCGGCCGGGTGGACCGTCCACCTCGTTGACCTGCCCGGCGTAACTCACCCCCGCGCAGGGCGCCCACTCTATGTCCATCGCCAGCTTGCCGGCGGTGTGCCGAAGGGCGGCGCAGCGCCTCTCGCCGGGCGGCCGGGCGAAGGCCATGTTGGTCGCCGCCAGCAGGTTGCGCACCTGAGCCAGTTGCTCCCTCGGGGCGGCGGCGTCGCCGCGCTCCAGGGCGGCGCGCAGCGTCGCCAGCAGCTTCACGTTGTCTCGGGGCGGCTCCTGCACGCCGCGCGTCACCGCCACCATGCCGCCCGGGCTGAGCCTGCCCAGGCACAGCGCCAGGCCCTCGACGGTCAGCAGGAAGTCCTCGTGCAGACTGCGCAGGCCGCTCACACCCGCAGCAGGGGTCTCAGCGGTGACGATCTGGATCAGGTCGTAGTGCTCCGCGGTGCGCTCCAGGTAGGCCCGCAACCCTTCGCACTCGACAGTGACGTCCGGCCCCTGCAGCACGTTGCCCGACTCCTCGGCCAGCGGTCCGCACATCAGCTCCACCACCTGGGGATTGGGCTGAACGACAGTCACGTGGGCGGCGCCCATCCGCCGGGCCAGCCATACGTTGGTCCCCCCCGCCTCGCCCAGCAGCAGCACCCGCGGCCGCTCCAGCAGACGGTAGGGCACCGACATGGGCGTGTGGTCGAGGACGGCCGCCGCCTCCTGCGAGGCGATCCGCAGCACCGTGGCCGCGTGGTGGCCGTCGGCCAGCAGCGCGTACTGCGGCGGAGGCGCCGCGGTGGCCGTCAGGCCGGCGAACATGACCGTATGCAGCAGCGGCGAGCTGTAAACGTCCAGCCGGGCCCGTGGCCCGGTCCGGCTCAGCACGTGCCGCGCGCTCCCCTGCCGCTCCCACCGTTGGAGTGTGGCCAGGTCCTTGTACTGGTCCACCCGCAGCTCCACAGGGGCAAAGCCGGCGTGTAGAGCCAGCCCCACTGCGACGACGGCCACCCCGGCCAGCCGGAGACTGCGCCCGGCCCATAGCAGCGCGGAAACCACCCCCAGAGCAGCCGTCGCATAGAGCAGCCGCTCCGGCGCCAGCCCGAACATCAGCAGGATGGCCGCCGCCGACCCCAGTCCGCTGCCGAACAGGTTTGCACCATAGACCAGGTGGACGTTCCGCCTGAAGCGCATCAGCGCCAGCCCGATGACCGTCGCCGCAAGGAAGAACGGCGCAAACATCAGCAGGTCGTGGGCGACCATCAGCCCGGCCTGCCGTCCGCTGTAGAGCACGTAACGCACGTCCAGCGGCAGCAGCTCGGCCAGCCACAAGGTCACCGGGACCGATACGGCGAACAGGAGGGTCAGCGCGGTAACCCAGTCCCGGAAGCGGCCCAGCAACCGCGCGCCTACCAGCGTGAGCAGTGTGCCGCTCGCGCCGAAACCAAGCAGGGCCGTGCTGATGACCAGATAGGCGAAGTGGTGCCAGCGCGCCACGGCGAAGCAGCGCATCAGCGACAGCTCCAGCGCAATCACCGCTGCGGAGAGCAGCAGCACCGCCAGCATCCCCCGCGGCCCGCACTCGGTGTCGCTATGCTCGGTCTTCGCCATGTAAGCGGAAGCCCACAGGTGGAAAGGCAGCCGCGCGGGACTACTGGTCCTCCTGGACGCGCCCGGTCATGGGCACGAACCGCACCGCGAGCACGGACTTGCTGCGCACGCTGCCCTGAGCGTCCTTGGTGACCAGGACCAGACGCTGCACCTCGAAGACGCCGCCGACGGGGATGACCATCCGGCCACCCGGCTTGAGCTGCTCCACCAGCGGCGGGGGAATGTGCCCGGCGGCGGCCGTCACGATCACGGCGTCAAAGGGCGCGTGCTCCTCCCATCCGTAGTAGCCGTCGCCGTGTTGGACCTCAACGGTGTCGTAGCCCAGCCTGTCAAGCCGCTCGCGGGCGCCCTCGGCCAGCTCCTGGATGATCTCGATGGTGCAAACGTGGGGCGTGATCTCGCTGAGAACGGCTGCCTGGTAGCCGCTGCCGGTGCCCACCTCAAGGACGCGCTCGCCCGGCTCCAGCTCCAGCAGTTCGGTCATGTAGGCGACGATGTAGGGCTGGGAGATGGTCTGCCCGTGGCCGATGCGCAGGGGTCGGTCGTGATAGGCAGCGCCCCACTGGCCCGACGGCACGAACAGGTGCCGCGGCACGTGGCGCATGGCGGCCAACACGTCCTCATCCTCGACCCGCCTGCCGGCTATCTGGGTGCGGACCATCCGGCGGCGCTCCTCGGAGCGCTCGTCAAACCGGGGCTGCGCCCACTCGACCGGCTGAGCGCCCGTCACCGTGGCCCGCTCCGTGTCAGCCGGCGTCGGCGCTTCGACGGGCGGCGACGCAACGGGAGCGGCGGGCGCTCCCTCCTGCCTTTCACAGCCCGCCGGGACCGCCAGCAGGCAGAGCAACACCACCACCGCCATCATCTGCGCGCGAATCGGCGATCTGCGCATCGGTTCGGCCCCCCTGGTCCGAGTGATGCCACCTACATGGTAGCCGCGTCGTCAGCCGCCCGCAATCCCGCCCCGCGCCTCCACGAACAGGATGGTCCCCCCGACCACTCCCAGGGGCAGCAAGACAGCCCCCACAAAGGGTATCCCGAGAAGCAGCAGCAGGACCACTCCGAGCCCCATCATCTCCCACAGATGCCGCCTGGCGAAACTGAGCCGCCGCCGGATGCGCAGGCGACGGCGCTCCATGGGCGGGTCGGTCAGCTCGAGCGCCAGCAGCACCCCCGAAAGGCCGAAAGCAACCACGGTGGTCACCGGCACCACCAGCAGCCCGAACAGCACCACCACCAGCTCCAGCACCAGCAGCAGCGCCGTCAGCCGCACCACGCGCCAAACGTCCGCCAGCAGGCCCGGCAGACTGAACGGCTCCTCCTCGACCCGCCCGGCCAGCTTCCGCTCAACGGCGGCCGAGAGCGCCTCGTAGAACGGTGCAGCCACTGCCATGCAGGCAGCCGTGTAGGTGAAGACCAGCGCCAGGAAGAAGCCCAGCCCGAGCGTCACCATCAGCACCACCCGCAGCACCGTCCGCCACCAGGCCCCCGGCTCGATAATCAGTCCCACGACGTCGTCCACGAACACGCACCCCGCAACCAGCGCCGCCGCATACAGCACCAGACAGACGATGAACGGAGCAATGG
>CAYFVS010000229.1:0-9365 GCA_964346565.1 uncultured candidatus Brocadiaceae bacterium
TCATCCAGGCGGCCGCCGGCAGCGGCTGGGGCGCCTCCCTCTACTATGACACGACCGAGGGCAACTACCTGGCCTTCTACCCCCGCGGGGCGACGGTCCTGGGCATGACCATGGCCGCCGCGGGCCTCTCGCTGAACCGCCTGGAGGGGGAGCTGACCATCCGGCCGCTGCGGGGGACGCTGGAGCTGCCGCTGCTGCCGCTGGCGGACTGGAAGGAGATGCGCATCCCGGTGCTGAGCGTGCGCACGCGGGAGGGGGTGTCCGTAGCGCGCATCTCCGAGCCCGACCTGCTGGAGGGGCTCACGGTCACGGTCATCGGCGCGGAGCTCGAACCGGAGTAGGTGGGCGTGAGGGGCGGCGCAGCAGCCCGCGAGGGGTGTCGCTCAGGGAGGTGTGGTGAACACCCGGGCGAAGACGCGGGCGTCGTTGACCATGTTGACGATGGGGCAGCTCTCGTTTGCTGCGTGCTCCCCGCCGGTGGCGGTCATCCAGGCGGCCGCCGGCAGGCCCGCCCGGCGGAACAGGGAAGCCACCGTCATCCCGCCCACTCCCATCGGACGCGCCTCCACGCCGAGCACCTCCGCCACCGCTTCGCACAGCAGCCGCACCACCGGCGCGTCGGGCGACGTGGCCGGCGGGGCATCCATGCGGGTGCGAACGTGGACGGTCGTTTCGGTCCCGAGCGCCGCGTCTGTCTCGGCGGCGCCGCCGCGTAGGATTCCAAGCAGCTCGTCCAGCGTGTTGTCCGGCAGCACGCGGCAGTCGAAGCAGAACAGGTCCTCGCCCGGGATGGTGTTCACGTTCGGGACGTTGGCCGCGTGCAGCGTGGGCTCGAACGTGCTGACCGGCGGCTCGAACAGCTCGTCGCGGCCGCGGTAGCGCTCGGACAGCTCCTGGTCCAACCGGCAGACCAGCCGGCTGGCGGCGCGGAAGGCGTTCACCGCCCGGTCCGGCCGGGAGCCGTGCGCCTGCTTGCCCCTGACGCGGAACTCCACCCACAGGACCGACTTCTCGGCCACCTCCACCATCGAGCCGTCCTCGTTGCCCGCGTCGGGCACGATGATCAGGTCGTCCTCGGTGAACAGGTCCCGATGGTGCTCCAGAAGGTATCCCAATCCCCGGTCGCTGCCGGTCTCCTCGTCGGAGACGAACAGCAGGCGGACGCTGCGGGCCGGCCGCAGGCCGTGCTCCAGCAGCGCGCGGGCGGCGAAGACGCTGCTGACGATGGACTGCTGGTTGTCCGCGACGCCGCGGCCGACGATGCGGCCGCCGGCCCGATGCAGCTTGAACGGGTCGGTCTGCCAACCTTCGTACGAGCCGTCCTCGGCCTGTCTGCCCGGCGGCACCACGTCCAGGTGGGTCAGCACGCAGATGCCCGGTTGCTCAGTACGTCCGGGCAGCGTGGCCACCAGGTTCGGCCGTGTTCCCTCGGGCACGCGCTCGTCGGGGCAATCGTAGTGCTCGATGCGCTCGATGCCGTGGCGGGCCAGGTACTCCTCCAGGAAGCGGGCACGCTCCCACTCGCCCGCGCCGCCGTTCTGCGGCCCCATGGCGGGGCGCGCGGTCAGGTCCGCCTGGAGCTGGATCATGGCCTCCGTCTGGCCGCCGATCCAGTCGGCAAGTGTCGCAAGGTCCATGGCAGGCTCCCTCAGACGCCGCTGAACGCGCTGAAGCCGCCGTCCACCGGCACCACGATGCCGTTGACGAAGCTGGAGGAGTCGCTCAGCAGCCACAGCAGCGTCCCGATCAGGTCCTCCGGCTGGCCGAAGCGGCCCATGGGCGTGTGGTCCAGGATGGTCTGCCCGCGGGGCGTCATTTCGCCGGTCTCCACGTCGGTCAGCAGGTAGCGATTCTGCTCGGTGAGGAAGAAACCGGGCGCGATGGCGTTGACCCGGATTCCGGGGCCGTAGTTCCGGTTCAGGTGCACGGCGAGCCACTGCGTGAAGTTGCTCACGGCGGCCTTCGCGGCCGAATAGGCCGAAACGCGCGTCAGCGGCCGAAAGGCGCACATGCTGGAGATGTTCACGATCTTGCCCGCCTCCCGCGCCACCATACGCCGGGCGAAGACCTGGCAGGACAGAAACGTGCCCAGGAAGTTCAGCTCGAACACCCAGCGCACGGCGTCCTGGGGCAGGTCGAAGAAGGGCAGGTCGGGAGTGGTGGTCGCTTCGGCCCGGTTGCCGCCGGCCCCGTTGACCAGGGCGTCGGTCGGACCGAGTTCGGCTTCGACGGTCTCGGCGGCGCGCCGTATCTGTTCCTTGTCCAGCACGTTGCAGACCACGGGCAGGGCGGTGCCGCCCTCCCGGCGGATGTCCTCGGCTACTTCCTGTGCGGCCTCCTCCCGCACGTCCAATACGGCGACTGCCGCCCCGCGGCGGGCCAGGGCGCGGGCCAAGCAGCCGCACAGCACGCCGGCCCCGCCCGTCAGCGCCACCACCATGCCGTCCAGGTCCGCGTTCAAGTCGGTCCTCACGTCCGCGCACTCCCCTCGTCCGGTTGCAGGTATCGCTCCAGGATGCCTTGCCACTTGTCCTGCGCCTTCAGGATGAACTCGGCGGTCTCCCGCACGGCGCCGTGGCCGCCGCGCTTCTCGGTGACTGCGTGTACGCGCTCCAGCACCTCCTGCGCGGCATCGGGCACAGCGATCGCCAGGCCCACCCGCCGCATGACCGGGATGTCCGTCAGGTCGTCGCCCAGATACGCCGCCGCCTGGTCGGCGACCTCCGCCTCGGCGAGTACCTGCGCGCAGGCGTCCAGTTTGACCTTCGCCCCCTGGATGACGTGCGGCACGCCCAGGGATTCGGCGCGGCGACGGGCCGCCGGCCCGTCCCGACCGGTGATGAAGGCCGTCTGGATGCCGGCCCGGTGCAGGTACTTGATGCCCGTGCCGTCATGCACGTCGAACAGCACGCCTTCCTGGTCGCCGACATAGAGGATGCGGCCGTCGGTCAGCACGCCGTCCACGTCCATGATGACCAGCCGGACGCGGCGGGCCCGTTCTGGGGCGTCTTCGTGCAGCAGGCGCATGGGTTGGCCGTCAGCTCTCGGGTGGGGTCTCCATGCCGCGTTCCAGGTCCAGCCAGTCCTGCACGTCCAGGATGCCGACCGGGCGGCCCTGCTGGTCCACCACGGGCAGGTTGTCCACGCGGCAGTCGCGCAGCACGCGGTATGCCTCGGCGGCCAGGCTGTCTATGCTGATGGTCTTCGGCTCGCGGGTCATCACCTCGTGGAGGGGTCGCTCAAGAAGCGCGCCGTCGCCGTCCTGCATGAGCCGCCGGAAGTCGCCGTCGGTGAAGTAGCCCACCAGGCGGCCCTCCTCGTCCACGACGTTCACTGCGCCGTAGCTGCCCCTGCCTCCGATCACGCCCAGGGCCTCCCGCACAGTGGCGTCGCGGGGGCAGACGGGGTTGCCGTGCTCGGTCTTGATGATCTCCCGGACGGTGATCAGCTTGCGGCCCAACTCGCCGCCGGGGTGGTAGAAGGCGTAGTCCTCGGGCGCCCAGTTGCGCATGCGGAAGATGGTCAGCGCCAGCGCGTCGCCCATCACCAGCATGGCCGTCGTGCTGCACGTGGGGGCCAGCCCCAGGGGGCATGCCTCCCGGATTCGGCCGATGTGCAGGACGATGTCGCTGCGCCGGGCGAGCGCCGACGAGGTGTCGCCGGTGATGGCGATGATCGGCACGTCCAGCTTCTTTAGCGCGGGGAGGAGCTGGACGACCTCGGTCTCCCCGCTGTTGCTCAGGGCCAGCACGACGTCCCCCGGCTGCACGCGGCCCAGGTCGCCGTGGCGGGCCTCGACGGCGTGCATCCAGTAGGACGGCGTGCCGGTGCTGGCCAGGGTGGCGCTGACTTTGCGTCCGATCAGGCCGGCCTTGCCCACGCCGGTGACGATGACCCTGCCTTCGCAGTTGAAGATCATCTCCACCGCGCGGGCGAACTCCGGCCCAAGCTGGCCTTCCATGGTTTCGAGGGCGCTGATCTCCTGCCGGATGATCTCCTGGCCCTCTTTGAGGTAGTCCATCGGTTTCGGCCCGCGGGCAAGAGGTGTGCGTCCGGGCGACCGTTGGCGATTATAGCCAGCGGCGCGGTCCAGTTGCAAAAGCGACCGGCCCTGTCAGCCCGCGCCCACTTTGTCGTCCGGCTTGTAGGTGTGCTTGATGAATATGCCGTCCAGCGGTTCGTCGCCGGTGTTGAGCACGTTGTGGACCTCGCCGGGCTCGACGCGGAACGCCTCGCCGGGGCTGATGTCATACTCCAACCCGTCGGCCACGAAGATGCCGGAGCCGGTCTGGAAGTAGAACGTCTCCTCGACCTCGTTGTGGTAGTGGGCGCCCAGCTCCTCCTTGGGCAGGAAGCGGATCAACCCCCAGTCAATACGCGGCCCCCGGAACAGGTACTTCGGCCCGCTGACCGTGTTGCGGTACTCCAGCTCGTTGGCGTTCACCCTTTCCATCGTCTGGCGTCCTCCCACAGGAGTGCTTGGCGGCCACGCTCCATCGGAATGGTAGCTGCCGGGCCCGCATCGGTCAAGGCAGCCGGCCCGGCCTTCGTTGTTGCAGGTCCGCCGTACCTCAAGCCCCGCGCCTCGAGCTTCAGGCCTGCCGTGTCAGCACGTGGCGCAGGTGCTCCGTGGCGTGCGCGCTCAGTATCTCCCTCCACCGCTCGCTCCACCGGGGATAGCGCCGCAGGTAGCTGCGCACCACCCGCAGGCGGTCGTTCAGGCTGACCTGCCGGCGGCTGGCGGCCCACTTGAGCACTGAGCGGTCCAGCCGCACCAGGTTGGCCATCCGGCGGGCGAGCGGCAGTGGTCGGCGCACCACCGCCTTGTCCAGGTCGATGACATAGGCGCCCAGCGCATCGTCCTCGGGCCGCAGAAGGATGTTCTTCAGGTTCAGGTCGGCGTGGTCTATGCCCGCTTCGTGCATGAGGGCCACTGCTCCGGCGACCGCCCGCGCCGCATCATGCCGCCGCCGCGCGGCCCAGTCCCGCCCCTCCCCCTTGCACAGCTCCAGCAGGTTGACGGCACCTGGCAGGTACTCGGTCACCAGGTGGCCCTCGCAGAACGGCCCCCACACCCGCTCCACGCGCAGGGCAACCGGCCGGGGCGTCGGAACGCCGCGCGACACGGCATACCGGGTCACCCGAAACTCGCGCTGCATTCGGCCCGAGTCGGTGAACAGCGATCCCCACAGGCGCCCGATCGCGCCCCCGTGTGCATACTGGCGGACCAGGTATCCTGGCCCCGCGTCTTCCTGCGGCTGCCAGTGCCAGCAGGTGGTCCGGCCGGACAGCCGGCTGCTGCCGCCGGCCAGGCCGTGCAGGAGTTCCGGCAGGCGGAACAGGTCGTTCAGCAGTTGGCGGGCCGGGTGGGCGGGATTCAGGTAGATGACGGTCGCCCCACGGCTGTGGATCTCCGGGGGCGGAAGCTGCTCCGGCGCAGCGGAACTCATGCGGTTCGCCTCCCTGAGAGATGCCAGGAGCCCGCTGAGGAAGCCATTCGCGCCGCGGCACTCAACCTTGATTGGGGCGGGCGCGGCGTCCCGCCGCGCCCTGTCCGGTGGGCACGCCGGACCTACCGATTTCCCAAAGGAGTCACTGGCCGGCCTCCGGCGGGGCGGGCAGCAGCTCGTCGGAGGCGGTCACGACACATCGGAATCCCGTGTAGCGGTCGGCTTCGGCGGGGTGGGCCGGGTAGCGGCTGGCGCAGCGGGTGGGTATGGGAGCCAGTTCCTCCTGTCGCCAGGAGCCGCCGCGGCGCACGACGGCCTGCTCGGTGGCCGCCGGCATCTGAAGCGGGTTGTTCGGGTAAGTCTCGAAGCCGCTGGTCGTCCACTCCATCGCGTTACCTATCATGTCCAGGCAGCCGTAGGGACTGCCCCATGCCTCGTAGGAGCCGACCTTGACCGGCCCTGCGCCTTCCGGCTGCATGTGGCGGCATTGCTCGTCGCTGAAGTGACTGCCCCACGGATAGACGCGCCCGTCCACGCCGCGGGCTGCCTTCTCCCATTCGGCCTCTGTAGGCAGCCGGGCACTCCGCCAATCGGCGTATGCACGGGCGTCCGACAGGGAGATGCCGACCACGGGCAGCTCCTCCTTGCCCGGAGGGCACTCCTTGCCGGGCCATCCCGAGGGCGGCGGGTGTCCCGTGTCCGCCAGAAAACGGCTGTACTCCAGGTTGGTCACCTCGGTCCTGTCTATGAAGAAGGCGTCCGTCTCGGCTTCGTGCAGGGGCAGTTCGCTGCTGAACCCGTAGGTCTCGGCCAGCAGTTCCACCTCGCTGGCTCCCCCGCCCAGCGGCAGCAGGTTGTTCACCTGCAGGAGCTGCTCGATGTCCGCCAGGTCCGTGCCCGTCCGGAACTCGCCCTCGGGCACATAGACCATGCCCGGCGGGGGGTTCTCCATCCGGTCCAACGTGCGCTGTGCCTTGCTGGCCCACGGCGTGCCGATGAAGTCCTCTGACAGCGCCGAGAGGGTAGTCTCGCACTGCTCCGGGGAGTCGCTGCCCAGCGCGTGCAAGGCAGACTGGTAGGTCCACTGCGGCAGCAGTTGCGCCGCCTGCATCGCGGCCGGCAACTCCGCCGGCGCGCTGCGCACCACCTCCTTCAGCACGCCCAACGCTTTGACGAACTCGCGCTGGCTATGGTGTTCCCGCGCCTTGCGCAGCATGTTGTCGGCCGCCGTCCGGGTCGCCGTCGGCTCCGCGCCCTCTTCTGCCAGCGCGAGCCTGGCCCGGACGGCCCGCACGGCCGCGGGCGTGTCGGGGTGGCGGCTCAGCAGTTGGGCGAACTGCGTCCGCGTGGCCTCCTCATCCTCGTTGTTGCGCGCGGCGACGAACTGCCGGTAGATGATCTCCGCGTCCAGCTTACGCGCCCTGGCGGCGGCCTCGTGCTCGGGGTATGCCTCCATGAGTTGCCGGATCCGCTCCTGCGCGGCCTGCACCTTGCCGTCATTCATGTCCTCGGTGGCTTCCTGCAGGTAGATGTCGGGCAGTGCGGCGCGCGCATTCTCCACCCAGGAGCTGTCAGGATAGTCGCGAATCACGCCCAGAAGCGTCTCCCGAGCCTTCCCATAGTGCCCGCGCTTCTTCAGAACGGCCGCCTGGTTGACCAGCAGCTCTGGTGCTTTGCTGGGCAGCAGGTCGCCTTCCACCGTGCCGGGATAGCGCTCGGCGATGTCCCTGTAGATGCTCAGAGCCCTGGTGTAGCTGCCCGTTCGTCGCGCTTTCTCGGCCGCTCCTGCCATCGCCGCAGGGGTTTTCGAGCGGGCTATCCTGGCGAACTGGCTGGTGTCGGGCACCGATTCGATTGCCTTCTCGTATCTCGCCAGCGCTTCCTCGAACTCCCTCTGCGCGGCCAGGGTGTCGGCCCACTCCAGGTACACGTGCCCCATCCGCTCACGGGCCTGCTCGGCCTGGGGCGTGCCGGCGAACCGGTCCGCCACCTCTGAGAAGGCGGCCACGCCCAGGTCGTACTGCCCTCGGTCGCCGTAGCGCTGCCAGTCCTCCTCGGCCCGACTCAGCGCCCTCTGGGCCTCCCGCTCCGGGGACGTGGGCAGGCTTGCCAGACCGCCCGGCGGGCCCGGCTGCTCCGGAGGGGCGGCGGTGCTTCGCGTCGGCTGAGCCGGTCCGGTGTCGCTCACTGGCGGCGGCGCGCCGACTTCGCTTTGGTTGCCGCGCCCCAGGTAGTAGCCGGCAAGGCCCACGATCGCCGCCACCAGCAGCACCGCCATCACCAGGTGTCCCGGCCGCAGTCCGGCGGACGGTCGAGCTGCCTTCTTCCCGGGCTCGGGCAACTGGTAGTCGCGCGCGAAGGCGGAATCCGTCCCGTAGGGGACAAGTTCCACCTGGCCCGTGGTGATGCTCTGGCGACAACGGTCCAGGTCGTCCACCACGCGCTGGACGCTGCGGTAGCGGCCCGACGGGCCCTTCTCCAACATCCGCTGCAGGATGAGGGCTACCTCGTGGGGGACAGCGTCGTTAGCTTCGTTGGCGGGAACCAGCGCCTTCTGGCAGTTGCTGAACAGGTAGCCCACGGCGTGCTCGCTGGGGAAGGGCTCCCGCCCTGTGAACAGCTCGTAGGCGATCACGCCCAGCGCGAAGATGTCTGCCTGGGGCCCGGGGGTGCCGCCTCGGATGACCTCCGGCGCCATGTACTTGGGCGCGCCCACGCGCTCGCCCACGCCGGTGGTGAACCCATCGGCGGCGCTCACACCCAGGTCGAACAGGCTCAGTTTGACCAGGGGCCGACCCAGGCGGTCCTCGGTCAGGAACACGTCACTGGGCTTGAGCTGGCCGTGGTACACGTCCCGGCGGTGGATCGCACGCAGGGCCTCCGCGAGCTGGTGCACCACGTCGAGGGCCTCTTCGTGGTGCAGGGGGGCGCGCTCCAGCAGGTTCGCCAGCGTCTGGCCAGGCACGGCCTGGGCCGCCACGAAGTACGTGTCCCCCTCCCGGCCGGCCTCCCATATCTCCAGCAGGTTGGGGTGCTCGGCCAGGGACTGGTGGTCGGCCCATTTGTCGTAGAAGTAGCGGCCGAAAGCGGGGCTCTGGCTCAGCACCGAGGAGATGGCCTTCAGCAGCACCGGACGGTCGCTCTCGACGTCCCGTGCGCGATAGAGCCGCCCCGCCGGTCCCTCCTCGATGGTCTCCAGCAGTTCGAACCTGCCCAGCCTGTCCTGTCCGCTCGTGTCGTCCATCTTCCGGGGGGTTAGTGGAGCACGGGCTGCCGCCCTTCACAGCATCGGGCCGCTATTGTACGGTAAGGTCGCCCGCATGACAAACGCTTTCCTCCCGACGGCCGCCGCCACGTGGTTGACATATTCCCCTGTCTGTCCATAGGATGGAGCGCAACTGCCAACGGGGCTCCGATATGCCGAAGGGCGAAGCACTGCTCGAAAAGTTCCTGGATTATTGCGGAGCCGAGTGCGGGCTGAGTGCCAATACGCTGGCGGCATATCGCGGCGACCTGGAGGATTTCCTGGGGTTCTTCCAGCCGGGTGGGACGAAGGCGCTGGACGCACTGACGCCCACCGACCTCGTCCGCTACGTGGACGCCCGTCGTCGCGACGGGCTGGCGCCCGGCACCATCCGGCGCCGACTGGTGGCTATCCGCATGTTCTACCGCTTCCTGGTCGCCGAAGGCCATGTAAAGGGCGACCCGGCCGAAGCGTTCCGCAGCCCCCGCGCCTGGCAACGAGTGCCGGAGGTGCTGACCGTCGAGCAGGTCGAGCGCATACTGCGCGCACCCGAGGAGGACGGCCTGTACGGAATGCGCGATCGCGCGCTGCTGGAGATGCTCTACGCGACCGGCGCGCGGGCCAGCGAGGTGAGCGGACTGGACGTGGGCGATGTGAACTTCCGGTACCGC
>CAYFVS010000230.1:0-1537 GCA_964346565.1 uncultured candidatus Brocadiaceae bacterium
TCCCGAGGGGAACGGCCAAGACCTATCGACGCTGCTGGGGGCCATCCTCCGCCTAGACGTCTCCGGCGAGGGCTACGCCGTGCCGCTGGACAACCGGTTCGTGGACACGCCGGGGGCGCGGCCGGAGATCTACGCGTACGGGCTGCGGAACCCGTGGCGGTTCAGCTTCGACCGGGCGACGGGCGACCTGTGGGCGGGGGACGTCGGGCAGAACAGGTGGGAGGAAGTTGACCGGATCGTGGCGGGGGCGAACTACGGCTGGAACGTGATGGAGGGCTTCGAGTGCTACGAGTCGGCCGACTGCGACACGAGCGGGCTGGAGCCGCCTCGGGCCGCGTACGGGAGGGAGGAGGGCTGTTCGGTGACGGGAGGGTACGTCTACCGGGGGCCGTCGATGCCGGAGCTGGACGGCTGGTACGTGTACGGGGACTACTGCACCGGCAGGGTCTGGGCCGTGAACACGGCCGACGACAGCCCGCCGGTCCTGCTGGCGGACACGGGGCTGCCGATCGCTTCCTTCGGGGAGCTGCCGGACGGTGAGCTGCTGGCGCTGACGTTTGCGAACGCGGTGTACCGGCTGCAGCGGGGGCCGTAGGCGCCCCTCCCGAAGGGAGAAGGTGTCAACTGGCATCGCGGGCGGGAATGGCGGATAATCATCGGCGATGGAAGAATCTGCGTTGGAGCGGTCTACGCTGAGAGGCAAGCGCTGCCCGCCACGACGATTTTCGGCATTTTCTCAGGCATGCTGGGAGTATAGCGTGTCCTCGCGGTTTACAATCGGACGCTGAGAGATGTTTGAGCGTTTTGAGTTGTCACTGGCCCAGTTTGCCCCAAAGAGGCTTATCGCCACTCTGCATCTTCTCGGTGTGATCGGTGCGGTCCTTGCCGCCATCGCCTTCATCGCCGGTGAACGCGAGGCTGCCTTGCTGGGACTAGTGACGGCGTTGTTGACGGTCATTAGCCTGCGCTCTGTCCCGTGGTCGGCGCCAGATAAGAACTTTGTCGAGGTCCGGGACAAGTCCGTGCTGTTGCGGCTCCATTCTTTACCGTGGTCCACTACAACTGAGGTCCCTTACGCCTCAGTCACGTCGGTCGAGGCGAATGTGCAGCACCGCAATTGGCTAGCGAGGCACATCCCAGGTGCCCGGTGGAGGGAGATGCCGCACGTTGATCTCCAATTCACACGAGCCACTGTCCGCTGGGGACCTATGCCCTGGCTAGGCGCTTCCCGGCGGCTCCATCTCTTCGTCGCAGACAGAGATCGCTTCGTTTCCGTGCTGAGAGACAGAATCGCCGCTGGCGGCTCTAAACCCGATACCGCATAATCGAACCGCATGGACCTTGACCTCGCCCGCCAGCTCTCGGTGACCGGCCAGTCGAAGATCCTGCTGCTGGGGATGGACGGGCTAGGGGGGCTGCCGCACCCGGAGACGGGGAAGACGGAGCTGGAGACGGCGGAGACGCCGAACCTGGACGCGCTGGCAGCGGAGAGCGCCTGCGGGTTCACGCTGCCGGTGGCGCTGGGGGTGACGCCGGG
>CAYFVS010000231.1:0-1553 GCA_964346565.1 uncultured candidatus Brocadiaceae bacterium
GGCACGGGGATGCCCGCGTTCGCGCACGCCCGCAGGCCCTGCAGTTGCACCATGGTGACGGCACCCTCGTGCTGGTCGGACTCGGGGGTGTAGTACCAGCCGCCCCGGTCGGTCTGGGCCGCGGCAGTCAGGGAGACGGCCCGCTCGAGCGCCGCCCGGACGCGCTGCCGCAGGACGGTGTCCCCCTCGGAGCCGTAGACCTGGGCCAGAAACAGCATCGCGAACCCGTGGCCGAACATGGGGCGGCCGCTCTCGGCGGTGCCGATAAGGCCGGTCTCCGCGTCGGACCGCGCCAGCAGGTAGCTGACCGCGTCCTCCACGGCGTTGGCGCGGGGGCCGCCGTAGGGCGTGCTGCCCTCCGCCAGGAGCGCCAGCCCGCACAGGGCCGTGATCGCGACAGGAAAGCGCCCCGTCGGGCCGTCGCTCAGCCAGCTTCCGTCCGGGTTCTGGCTGCGGGCCAGCCACTGGAGGCCGCGCTCGATGGCGCGGGTCGCCTCCGGCGTCAGATCGCGCGGCGCTGCGGGACCCTGCGCGGTCACGCCGGGGCGCACCGCGCACAGAAGGGCCAGTGCGAGAACGATCATGACTGTCCGGCGCAGTGCCACGCGGCCGCCGTCCCCCGTCGAACTGAGGCCAGCCTCAGGGCGGGGACAGCTCCAGAGCTGTCACCCGTCTGCCTTGTCCCACGATAACCCGGCCCCCGGCGGGGAGCAAGGGCACGGGCTGTGGGCGTTCCGGTGCTGGGAGAGCCGTGCTGAAGGTCTGCGCCCCGCTGCGCCCATTCAGTGCCGTCAGCTCGAGCCGTCCCCCGCGCAACCACCGCACCAGCCAGCCATCACCCCAGGCGATGGGCGGTCCGCAGATGCCCTCGCCGTCCGCCTGCCCGCCGGCCGTCCACAGCTCCCTCCCCGTCTCTGCCTCCAGGGCCCGCAGGCGCCAGGACGCGCCGCGCCAGTGCTCCTCCGGGCCGTAGGCCGTCTGGCCCTCGTAACCGAAGACGTCGAGCAGACACACGCTCCCGCCCCGCCGGGCTGCCCACGTGGTGCGGGCGTCTTCCAGGGGCTCCAGCCGCCAGAACTCGCGGCCGGTTTCCGCGTCGAGCGACGCGACTGCGCCTGCAAGCGTCCTCAGCACGACCCGCTCTGGCGACGCCCACAGCAGCTCCTCGACGCCATCGGGCACGGCGAGCCGTCGCAGCAGCCGCGGCCGAACAGCATCCAACACGCAGACGCCTTCCCAGTCGGCCACGAGCAGCCGGCCATCGGCGGTGCCGGCCAATGACGCGAACCGGTGTCCGCCGCGCAGGCGCCACTCGACCGCGGGCTGCGCGGTCCCGCTCTCAAGCACAAGGACACGCCCCTCGCCCGGCAGCAGCAGACAGAGGCGCCCGCCCGCAAACTCCGCCCGAGCGCCCCCGAGCGCGCCAGGCCCGGCCGGGAAGTCACAGAGCGTCTCCCCGGAGGAGGCGGCCGTCACGCGCACTCCCCGGGCCGCGCTGACCCGGCAGATGACGCCCGCGCCGCAACTGATGCTGTCCATGGGCACCAGGACAT
>CAYFVS010000232.1:0-6900 GCA_964346565.1 uncultured candidatus Brocadiaceae bacterium
GCGGGACACCCATCGTGTAGGTCGGGCCGCCCCGGGATAGTTGGCCGAGTAGGGCCTGTAGGGCCTCCTTTCGGTGAGCACGTGCCAGACGATCTTCGAAGGCTTCCCCGACCATTGACGGCACGCCCCTATACGGCTATACTGTGTCGTGTGTCACTAGAGCTACAGCCTGTCGAATGGGTCCGAAAGCCTCCCCTTCGGTATCTGTCTCACTTGGCAAGCACGTCGGTGCGTCAAGGCCTCTGACAAAACAAACTCCTCTGGAGGCCATGCATGGGCACCTGAACGGGGCGGTTCCGCCTGCGGCGCGGGCAGAACCGGTGGGTTCTCCCGCCGCGCTCGGCATCGCTCGCCCCTCCCGCTCGCAACCACCTCCATAGCGCTGGTTCCTTGCACGGTCTCTGCGCTTGACAGCGTCGCCGGCCCTTGTTCACCTATGCGGCGTTGCGGCTCCAACGAGGAGGGCCAAGGTGGAAGGACGCAGATTCCTGGCCGCCGACCTGGGCGCTGAGAGCGGCCGTGTGGTGGCGGGCACGCTGGAGGAGGGCAGGCTGTCGCTGGAGGAGATCCACCGCTTCCCCAACCGCCCGGTGCAGGTCCACGGCACGCTGCACTGGGACGTGCTGAACCTCTACGGGAACGTCCTGGAGGGGATGCGGACCTTCGCCCAGCAGTACGGCGCCGAGGTGGACGGCATCGGCATTGACACGTGGGCGGTGGACTTCGGCTTGCTGGGGCGGGACGGCTCGCTGCTGCAGAATCCGGTCTGCTACCGCGACCACCGCACCGACGACATGCCGGACGTGGTTCGCGCGCGCATTCCCGAGCCGGAGGTCTACCGGCGCACGGGCATCTTCCTGCTGCCCATCTACACGCTGTGCCAGATGGTCGCCCTGCGCCGGGCCGACGGCCCGCTGCTGGATTGCGCCGAGACCTTCTTGATGATGCCAGACCTGGTGGCGTACTTCCTCAGCGGCGAGGTGGGCTGCGAGCGGACCAACGCCATCAGCACGCAGCTCTACGATCCGCGGGAAGGGACGTGGCGCCGGGACGTGTTCGAGGCTTTCGACTTGCCGCTGGACATCATGCCGCCGATCATCGAGCCGGGAACGGTGCTGGGCGCGATGCTCGGAGCGGTGCAGGAGGAGACGGGCCTCGGGCCGGCGGAAGTGATCGCCCCCTGCACGCACGACACCGGCTCCGCCGTGGCGGCTGTGCCGGGGCAGGGCGACGACTGGGCCTTCCTCAGCTCCGGCACGTGGTCCATTCTGGGAAGCCTTAGCGGGGAGGTGGTCACCACGGACGAGGCGCTGGCGGCCGGCCTGTGCAACGAGCTGACTCTGGAGGGGCTGTTCCTGTGCCGCAACATCATGGGGCTGTGGCTCCTTCAGCAGGCGCGCGCCTCCTGGCTGGCCGATGGAGACGAGTACTCCTATACCGAGCTGGTGGAGGCGGCCCGCCGGGCGCCTGCCGGCGGCCCCATCGTGGACCCGAACGACGACGGCTTCATGGCGCCCGAGGACATGCCGGACGCCATTCGTGCCTACTGCCGCCGTACCGGTCAGACCGAGCCGGACGGCCCTGCCGCCGTGAGCCGCTGTATCCTGGAGAGTCTGGCGCTCTGCTATCGGCATGACCTGGATCAGATTGGTCGGATCTTGGGGCGTGATTATCGGACGTTGCACGTCGTAGGCGGCGGGTCGCAGAACACGCTGCTGTGCCAGTTCACCGCCGACGCCACCGGGCTCGGCGTCCAGGCCGGTCCGGTGGAAGCCACCGTGGCAGGGAACGTGCTGGTGCAGGCATATGCGAAGGGGCTGCTGGACTCGCCAGGGGCCGTCCGGCGGGTAGTGCGCGACTCGACGAGGCTGGTGGAGTACGAGCCGGAGGACACCGGCTACTGGCGGGACCGTTACGGCCTCTACCGGGAGCTGCTGCCCTCGAACCAGTAGCCGCACTGTCCGCCGACGTCCGCCAGGTCGCGCTCGTCAATTGGGAAGAACCGGCAGGGCGCCGGCCGGCTTCTCCCGTAGATGCGGCAGCGTCGATCCTCCGTCAGGAACCGGCAGCGGAAGACCAGCTCGCAACACCGTCCGCACCCGTTGCAGGAGCCCCGGCGCCGCGTGAGCTGCGCAAGCACGTAACCGCGTCGGAAGCTGGTCAGCCACAGGCGACGCAGCTTACCCACGAATTGCCTGCACAGCCCTGCTCGCTCTTCCGCCAACCGCCGCCCCCGTCGCCCGTTGGAGTTAAGCAGCAACCGCCAGTGTAGGACCCGCCGCCGGCAATGGCAAGGAGCGGAGGGCGCGAGCAGGGGAGGGCGGTCTGGCGGGGCCTCAGAAGACGTAGCCCAGGTCGCGCAGGGCGTCCAGCTCGTCGCCCGTGAGGGCCTCCACGTCGGCTGCGTCGGCGGCCGGTTCATAGTGGGGAAAGGACTCAAGCCACTCGTCCAGTTGCCGGGCGAGCTGCCGCGCTTCGTCGGGGTCGGTGGCAGTGAGGTCCTCGGTCTCAAGGGGATCGGCAGCCAGGTCGTACAGCTCGAGTTCCCCGCGTCCGTTGCGGATCAGTTTTGCGGCCCGGAGACGGGCTGCGCGGAGGCGTTTGGGCACACCGGACAGGTCGTGGGCGGGGTGCAGGGAGCGCACCCGCTCCAGCACGCCCACATGCGGCGCCAGGTACTCGCTGACGCCCAGGCGGGTGGCCTCCGGCCCTGTGCTGAGCAGGCTGCGGCAGTTGTGCGCGGGGGCGGGCGACCACTGGACCCCGGCCGCCTCGAGCACGGTGGGGAAGATGTCATGGCTCTGCACGAGGGATTCCTCCACCCCTGGCGTGATTCGCGCGCCGTACTGAACGATGAGTGGCACGCGCACGAGCGGCTGGTAGAGGCTGAACAGGTGCGTCATACGGTGGTGCTCCCCGAAGTGCTCCCCGTGGTCGGAGGTGATGATGATGAGCGCGTCCCGGTCGAGGCCGTTGCGCGCGAAGAACGCCAGCAGCTCGCCGACCTTCGCGTCCACGAAGCGGATCTCCTCGTCGTAGAGCGCTTCGAGTTCGGAGATCTCACCTCCCGTCAAGGCGTCCAGTCCGCAGGTGTGGGCGTGAAGGGCGTCGAACTGGTCCCGCTCCAGCCACTTGCGCAGAACCGGCTCTGCGGCCCACTCCAGCCTGTGAGAAGGCGGCACATAGGGCGCGTGCGGCTCCAGGTAGTTGAGGAACAGGAACAGCGGCGCGTCCGGCGTGTAGTCCGCTCGGAACCAGCGCGCCAGTCGGGCGTGCATCGCCTCGGCCAGCTCCGGGCTGCGCTCCCACCCCAGCAGGCGCAGGGCCTTGCCGGACAGCGTGTGACCCCGGGCCAGGCTGCGCCGAGGGCGGAAACGGTGAGTAGCGGGGGTCCAGTACGTCTCGAAGCCCTGGGCGAAGCCACGCTTCGCCGAGAGCACGGGGTTCGACGACAGCCCGACGGTCTGGTAGCCGGCCTCCTGGAGCTGCTCCGCCAGCACGTCGAACCCCTCGTCGAGGAACTCGTGGTACTGGTGGCAGCCGTGCGCGCTCACCGGCAGCCCGGTGAAGAAGGAGGCGTGGCTGGGTGCCGTCCAGGACGCAGGCGACAGCACATGGCGATAGAGTCGGGCCCCGGCGGCGAACCGGTCAACGTTGGGTGTCGTCGGGCGGCTGTAGCCGTAGCAGGACAGATGATCTGCGCGGACGGTGTCGAGCACGACCAGGACGATGTTCGGCCGGTCCGCGCGCGTCGGCTCGACGGTCAACTCAAGGGGGTCCCGCCCCCGTTGCGCGAGCATCCCGGCGACCCCACCCGCCCACATCACTGCCGCTATCCCGCAGGCCGCAAAGGCGCTCCGGCGGCGCCCACCCGACAGAACGGGGCGCAGAAGCGCCCCCAGCGCGGCGTAGAAGAGGCCACCCGCCGCAATGCCCAGCACGATGAAGCCGACCGCCACCGGCAGCGCGACTCGCCTCGGCCCGTAGAATGCCCACTCGACCCCGTAAGTGAGGGTCAGCAGAACGGCCCCGGTCATCAGCATCAGGGACGCCCACTGCCGGGCCGAGGGGGCCACCCGCAGGCAGGCCCACGCGGCGCCACCGCACAGCAGGCCGGCGAGGGCGAAGGCCGCCGGCAGAATTGCCAGGCCCTCCGCCAGCAGGGACACGAGGTCGCCGGGGACTGCCTGTCCGCCGGCGGCCGCCAGGGCGGCCAGCGGCTCTACCACCGCCAGGGCAACCCCGGCCGCCGCGCCGCCGACTGCGCCGGCTGCCAGATGGCGCCCCGGGCCGGTAGCGCCCACGCGGGGCGGCTCGGCAGGCGGTCGGGCGCTCTCACGTGACTCGTCCGCAGCCATACCTTCAGCTGCCTCGCAGGCGTTAGCGAAGGGCGAAGAGCTCCCACGCCCGGGAGGGTGCAAAGGGCGTGCCGTCCACGTTGCGACACGGACGCCTGCGCGGGCCTACTCGCTCAACTCCAGGGCGCGGCCTTCACGTTTGCGGGCACCGTGATAGAGAGGGAGTTGACAGGTGTGTGCGTTTCGCACATAATCGCACACATGAGGACCGGAGCGCAATCCGGGGAGAGGCGGCGCCGAGAGCTGGTCCGCCTGCTGAAGGCCGGCGAGGAGATCGCCAACGCCGAGCTGGCGGAGCGCCTCGGCGTCAGCGTGATGACCATCCGCCGGGACCTGGACGCACTGGCCGACGACGGCGTGGTGTTGCGCACACATGGCGGGGCGCTGGCGGCCCAGCGCATTACGTTTGAGTTTGCGTTCGACGAGCGGCGCCGCCGGAACCTGCCCCAGAAACGGCGCATCGGCGCTGCCGCGGCCGACCGGGTGGGCAAGGGCCAGGCGTTGTTCGTGGACACCGGCACGACCACGCTGGAAGTCGCCCGCGCGCTGGCCGGCAGCGATCTCGCGTGCACGGTCGTCACCAGCAGCCTGGTGATCGCCAGCACGCTGTGGGCGCACGAAACGGTCGAGCTGGTGCTTCTGGGCGGGCGGGTCCGGCGCGGCAGCCCTGACCTGGTGGGTCCCGGCACGGAACTCATGCTTGAGAAGCTCACCGCCGACGTCGCCTTCCTGGGCAGCGACGGCATAGACCCCGAGCGGGGCAGCTTCGCAGCGGATATGGACGCCGCGCGCGTCGCGGAGCGGATGGCGCGCAATGCGCGGCGTGCCGTCGTGCTGGCCGACAGCTCCAAGCTTGGCCTGGCCGGCGGCGCCCTCTATGCCGACATCGCGGAGATAGACGAGCTGATCACCGACCGCCGCGCAGAGCCGGTTGCCGTCCGCGCTCTGCGTCGCAAGGGCATCACCGTGACGCTTGTGTGAGGGGAACCATGGATGGACGCGAGATACGATTGAAGCGGCTGTTCGGCGACGGGCGGGCCGTGATCATCGCCATGGACCACGGCATGTTCGACGGGCCGATTGCCGGGATGGGGGACCTGCCGGTTACCGCCCGGAAGATCAACCCGAACGTGGATGCCGTGCTGCTGTCGCCGGGCATGTTGCGACGCTGCTGCGACCTGTTCGCGGGCAGCCGGAGGCCCCTGGCGGTGGTCCGACTGAACTGGAACTCGGTGTACTGCTTCGGGTGGGACTACTGCGACGCGGTCAGCGCCGGCGCCTGCGGCGTGCTGGACGGCCTGCGCGAGGGGATGGACCTTCCTCTGGCATCCCTGACCCTGCGAACGGGCGACGAGGAGCGGGACGCCCGCAACGTGAGCATCTTCGCGAAGCTGGCCGCGGAGGCCCACGAGCTGGGCCTGCCGGTGATCGGGGAGTACTTCCCCACCGGCCACCTGGAGATGGCCCCCGAGGAGCTGCACGAGAACGTGCTGGTCGGCACGCGCATCACGGCGGAGCTAGGCGCCGACGCCATCAAGACCTTCTACACGTGCGACTTCCAGCAGGTCACCCGCACCTGCCCGGTGCCCGTGCTGGGGTTGGGGGCGGAGAGGCTGCCCACGCAGCGCGAGGCCCTCGAACTGGCCGCCGCCGAGGTGCGCGACGGCGCGGGCGGCGTCGTGTTCGGCCGCAACGCCATCCAGGTGCCCGACCCCCGCGCCTTCCAGGCGGCCCTGATGGACGTGGTGAAGAAAGGAGAGGAAGTTGATGAAGCCATCCGGGAGCACGGACTTGAATGAGACCAGGGCCACACCGGCGGATTGGGGCCACGTGGACCTGGACAAGGTGCCGGATGTGCGCGTCGAGCCACCCGGCCCCAGGTCCCGCGAGCTGCACCGACGCTGCACGCGCCATTTCAAGGGCCTCAGCACCCAGGTGAAGCTGTTCCCCGTCGCGTTCGAGTCCGGCGAGGGCTGCGTGCTGACCGACGCCGACGGCAATCGCTACATAGACTTCTCCAGCGGCATCTACGTGACCGGGCTCGGTCACTGCCACCCGAAGGTCACCGAGGCCGTCCAGCGCTACGCCGGGCGGCTGATGAACTGCCACGACTTCGTTACCGAGGTCAAGACCCGGCTGGTGGAGAAGCTGGCCGAGGTGCTGCCCGGAGACCTGAGCGGGTTTCAGTTCTACGACTCCGGCACCACGGCCGTTGAGGCGGGCCTGCGGGTGATGCGTGCGGCCAGCGGCAGGCAGGAGATGCTCTCCTGCTTCTACGACTTCCACGGCAAGACCTACGGCGCCGTATCCCTGGCGCAGTTCCGCTCCTTCGTATATGGTCCGGCGCGGGCGCCCGGTATGCACATGGTCCCGCGCCCGGACGTGTACCGGCCGCACTGGACCGGCCCGGACGGTACCATCGCAACTGACCGTTACATCAAGTTCTATGACGAGTACGTAGAGAAAGCCACGGTGCACAACGTGGCCGGCTTCGTGCTGGAGCCCATCCAGGGCTGGGGAGGCACGGTGATGCCGCCGGACG
>CAYFVS010000233.1:0-2398 GCA_964346565.1 uncultured candidatus Brocadiaceae bacterium
TGGGCAACGCCGGGACGAACGCGTGGTACTGGTGGGGCCTGCACAGCCTGGACATGTTCATGCAGGACTGCGGCAACGTGACGGGCACCGGCGAGGTGGACGCCGTCTCGTTGCACTGGTATCCCGCGCCAGGCAACGCAAACTGGGACGACGTCAAAGGCAGCGCACAGAGCTGGCAGGGGAACTGCGATTACATCCTGAGCGTGATCCAGGCCAACGACACGCGCGACCTGCCGCTGTTCATGAGCGAGACGAATGCGGCGGTCGGGGCCGGCGGCGGAGGTGACATGGCCAAGACCGTCGCCTGCGCGTTGAGCAACATTGACATGTTCGGCGCCTACGCCGAGAGCGGCGTGGACGCGGTGCAGTTCTTCGGCTGCATCCACTTCGTGGACAACAACTGGGGCGTCCTCTACGGTGCCAACGAAAGCCGGCCTGGCGATTCCCCCGCCCCCACCTACTTCATACTGCCCATCTGGAGCCACATGGGCGAGACCATCGTCCAGGTCAGCGGCGAGACGGATCCCGCGGCCACTCTGAGCGCCTACGCCGCAAAGAGCGCCAATGGGCGCGTGCAGGTGGTCGTGATCAACAAGACCAGCGCCCCTCGCACGGTGGACGTCGGCTTCACCGGGTTTGACCCCACAGGAGCCAGCGTGGGCGTCTACGAGCTGAAGACGGCGACCGGAGACGTCTGGGACTTCGAGGCCTACTACAACGGCCAGTTGATGCCCGACCCGACGACGACCGCGCCGCTTCCGTCCGCGCTGACCGATACGTGCAGCGGAAGCGTCTATACCCGGGCAGTGCCCGCCTATTCGGCAAGCCTGCTCGAGTTCGTCGCCCCGGGGGCGAACGAGCCGCCGGTGGCCGTTGACGATGCATACACCGTCGTGCAGGGCTACGTGCTGGACGAACCGGCGCCGGGAGTGCTGGCGAACGATACGGATGACGACTACGACACCTTGAGCGCCATCCTTGTGAGCGACGTTTCGCACGGCACGTTGACGCTGAACTCCGACGGCTCCCTCACCTACACCCCGGACCCGGGCTACCTGGGTATGGACGGATTCACCTACAAGGCCAACGACGGCCAGTCGGACAGCAACGTCGCCACCGTGGACATCACGGTGCGCGGCAACGACGCGCCGGTGGCCAATGACGACCTCTACGCCACCGGTTGGAAGCAGACGCTCAATGTGCCTGCTCCGGGCGTGCTGGACAACGACACGGACGCCGACGGCGACCCGATGACCGCTGCGCTGGTCAGCGGCGTCTCACATGGTAGTCTGACCCTCAATGAGGACGGTTCGTTCACCTACGACCCGGCCCCCGCTTTCAAGAGCGGCACGGACACATTCACCTACAAGGCCAGTGACGGCCTGCTGGAGAGCAACGTCGCCACGGTCAGCATCAACGTGATACAGGGCCAGGGTCCTTATGCAGGCACACCGTGGCCCCTGCCAGGGCGCATCGAAGCCGAGGACTTCGACATCGGCGGCGAAGGAACGGCCTACCACGACACCGACGGGAGCAACAATGGGGGCGCCTACCGGCCCGATGAAGGCGTCGACATAGAGGGATGCGGTGACGTGGACGGCGGCTACGACGTGGGCTGGATTGAAGCCGGCGAGTGGATGGAGTACACCGTCAACGTAGCCAGCGCCGGCAGCTACACGCTCAACGCCCGCGTCGCCGCGCTCTCATCCGGCGGCGCCTTCCACGTGGAGATGGGCGGCACGGACGTGACCGGTTCGGTCCCCGTGGCCGCTACGGGCGGCTGGCAGTCTTGGGACACCATCAGCCTCAGCGGCGTCTCACTAAGCGCCGGCGAGCAGGTCATGCGGGTCGCCGTCGAGGCAGCGGGCTTCAACCTGAACTGGGTCGAGTTAACCGGCGGCGACACCACCCCCCCGGCGGCGCCGACGGGCCTTGCCGCCACCGCGGTCAGTGCGAGTGAGATCGACCTGGACTGGGACGACAATACAGAGCCCGATCTGGACAGGTACGAGGTCTACCGCTCGACCACCAGCGGCGGAGGCTACGCGCAAATCGCCACCGTCTATGGCGCGAGCAGCCATCAGGACACCGGCCTCTCGGCCTCGACCACCTACTACTACGTGGTCACGGCCGTGGACACGTCCAACAACGCGTCCGGTTACTCCAACGAGGCATCGGCAACGACGGAACCGCCTGACACTACTCCGCCGGCCGCGCCGACCGGCCTGGTGGCCACCGCCGTCAGCCCCAGCCAGATAGACCTGGATTGGGACGACAACACCGAGCCCGATCTGGACAGCTACAACGTCTATCGGGACACCGTCCAGATCGCCACGGGCGTCGCCAGCAGCAGCTACAGCGACACGGGCCTCAGTGCCTCGACGCAGTACTGCTACAC
>CAYFVS010000234.1:0-2539 GCA_964346565.1 uncultured candidatus Brocadiaceae bacterium
GCCATGGCACCTGCCCGCGCCGGTATGGTGAAGAAGAAGATGATCCGGAAGCCCACTGTGAACGCACCAATCACCGTGGTGCCCAGGACGTTGACCATGGTCTGGAACAGGACGAAGCCGAACGAGTCGCTGCTGCGGTTGACCGCCAGCGGCAGGCCCACCTTCCCCATGCGGGCCAGAGTCGGCCAGTGCGGCTTCAGGTCCGGCAGATGGATGTGCAGCCCCGCCCGTCCCCTCCGCAGGAACGCGTAGCAGACGAACAGCTCCACCACCCGCGCGCTGAGGCTGGCCACCGCGGCGCCGCCGGTGCCCAGGGCGGGCATGCCCAGCCAGCCGTGGATCAGAACGGGGTCCAGTGCAATGTTCAACACATTGGCCGCCAGGCTGATGAACAGCACCGTCACCGTGTCCCCCAGCGCCCGCAGGCAGGAGGCGTAAGCGATGGTGAACCCCATCAGGGGGAACGCCAGCAGCGAGATGCGCAGGTAGATGACCGCCCCGTCCATAGCCTCCTGCGGGACGTGGACCAGGCGGAACATCTGGGGGGTGAACAGCCCCATGGGCACGGCAAGGGCCAGGCCGAGCAGGGCCAGCAGCAGGACGGTCTGTGCGGCGGCCTGGTCGGCGCGGCGATCCCGGCCGGCCCCCGTGTACTGGCTGACCAGGGCCGTGCCGGCGTTGCCGAAGCTGACCACCAGGCCGAACACAACGAAGAAAAACGGCCAGCAGACCGCCTGGGAGGCCAGGGCCGTCTTGCTCCAGCGGCCGAGCCAGAAGGCGTCCGCCAGGCTGTAGAGGGAATGCAGGAAGGTCTGCGCCGCCAGGGGCGCTCCCAGCCGGAACAGGTTCCAGGTCAGAGAGCCGGAGGTAAGGTCCCTCTTGGTGGGCCTCTGTGGGGTGCCGTCCGTCATGCGTGGGTGGCGGCACGGGGCCGTCCGGCAGGCAAAGAGAAAGGGAGGCCGTCGCTTCGGCCTCCCGCAGTTTGGTCAGCGCGGCTTGCAGGTGGCAGTTAGTACTTCAGGTCGCCCTCGAGCTTGTACGCGGCGTCCGAATACAGATCGAGCCCGAACACCGACAGCACCAGGTCGAACACCTGGGAGGGGTCCACGCCGGCCCGCACGTAAATGCCCGAGTGCAGTATGAACGGTTCCGGTATGGCCACCTCCAGAGAGAAGGTCTCCCAGTCCTGCCAGCCGCGATGCATCCACGGCAGCGACTGCCAACTTATGTCGGTGCCCTCGTAGCTCTCGATCAGGCTCGTCTCGGACGGTTCGTAGATGAGCGTCTTGGCCGGGCTGTTGAACAGGGGGTCCCGAAGTGCGCGCATGTGTCCGCGCCAGCCCGCCATGTCTCCGCCGGGGGTCTTGTAGGCATTGGCCCAGATGGGTTCCTGCTTGATGTAGATGTCGTGCAAGGGTCCGATGCCCAGCTTGCGTCGCACGTCCACCCCGACTGACAGTCCGCGCCGGTCCCAGTCCAGGTCGCCGGTGGCCTTGAACAGGGCGCCCAGGTGCAGGAACTCGGTTGCCTCCACGTAGACGCCGATGGCGGGAGGGATGGGCCCTATCGCCTTGGGGCCCTCCGAGCCGGGTACTACCGGGGGAACCACCCCGATGGCAAATGTGCCGCAGTCGAGCACGTCGTCGCGCACGTTCCTCAGATAGCCGCAGCCTCCGGCGCTCAAGGCCAGCCCAGCAGCAAGCGCCACCACAGCGACCGCTCTCAGCGTTTCGGCTCTTCTCATCGGTTCGTCCCCAGTTGCAGTCCTGAAGTTCCCTGTTACTGGCCAGACTCACAAGCATCTTACAGAGCGGACGGGGCAAGGTCAAGGCGGTTCAGGTCTCCGGCGCTGAGCCTGTCGCGCCGGAGGAGCGGCGTCTTGTGCTGTGCAACAAATACGAGGAGGGCGTTCTAAGGGGTTCTGGCGCGCATTTGCCTCTTGCCTTTTCTCCGCCCAGCGGTTATCCTCTAACGGCTGTTTCTGGTATCAATCCGGCAGTCCCCCGGGTGAGTCGGCCATGCAGGCGGGAGAATCTGTAGCTATGAGGCGCAAGCGAATCCTGCTGGCCTGCCACGCATCTGACCACCTATGGCACCCCCCGACCCATCGAATCTGCTGGAGGTCGCGAAGTGTCCCCATCCGGAGAACGCACACCCCCGTCGTCCCATCGTGACACATGCCGGTGCTTTCGGTGCTTCTTGCGGCGCCGCTCCTCCCGCTGGATGCTCCCCCTGGTGGGCTTCCTGGCGCTGATATGGTTCTGTATCCGCGTCATCCCCAAGCCGTCCCGAGCGCGCTACCCATGCCAGCGGATTGCCTTCCCGCTGGCATCGGGCTTCGTGATCTGGGTGGTTGGCGCGTTCGGTTCGCTGGCCGTTCTGCGCAAGGCCCGCCGCCGCCTCGCGCAGTCGCGCTATCTGCTGGGCGGCGTGCTGGTGGCCGTGGGTGTGGCGGCCATGTCGCTGACCATCAGCATAACCGACAGCCCGGAGCTCATGGCCGCGCCCACGCCCAACTCACCCATCGGCACGGCGAGCG
>CAYFVS010000235.1:0-3110 GCA_964346565.1 uncultured candidatus Brocadiaceae bacterium
GTGGAGCTGTCCAACATCCAGGAAGACGCGGAGCGCGCCCTCGACGGAGCCCTGCGCGCAACCGGCCAGTTCCTGCCCGAGCTGTCCGCGGAGTACAAAGCGCTCGCCTCCGAGTTCCAGAACCTGACCGCCATCGGGGACGAGGAGCTGCTGCCGCAGATGGGCAGGCTCATCACCGTGGGCGGCGTCCAACGCGACCAGATGAAGGAGAGCACCCAGGCCGCGCTGGACCTGGCGGCCGGTCTCGGAGTCAGCGCCAACACGTCCTTCATGCTGCTGGCTCGCGCGGCCACCGGGACCACCGAGACGCTCACCCGCTACGGCATCACCCTGGAGAAGACAGGAGACGCCCAGCAGGACTTCAACAACCTGCTTGAGCTGGTGGCCAATCGTTTCGGCGGCCTGGCCGCGGAGAAGGCGCAGACCTTCTCCGGGCGGCTCCAGGACGTGAGCAACCGCGTGGGGGACGCGAAGGAGAAGCTCGGCGAGATGGTCAAGGATGGCTTGGAGCCACTCCTGAAGACAGTCACGGAGACCGTAATCCCGAAGCTGGAGAAGTTTGTCGAGAAGCTGGACCCGGATGCTGTTGATGCCATCAAGGGCATCGGGGTGGCCCTCTCAGACCAACTCGAAGCTTTCGACAATTTCTTAGGAAAGATGGATATCGACCCGGTTGACAAGTTCGCCAAAGCTCTCAAGGCGGTCGAGGTCACGATTCGTTCTATAGGCAATATCATCGGCGCGACCATCGAGCAGTTCTCAAGCTGGATGGGCGTCGCCGAAGCCGCTTCGGATTTCACTGGTGTTTTCAATCGCATCGTCAGCCAGAGCATCGATTTGGCCGCGGCTCAAACGGTGGCGTCAGGCGCTCTCAACCAAAAGAAGAAAGACGAGAAGGATACCACCGAAGAATTGACTCAGGCCGAGCGAGATCGCTTGGCGGTTCTCAAGTTTTCCGAAGAGCAATGGGAGCTTGAGAATGAGCGAGTCAAGAAGGCAGCGGAGGAGAAAGCTAAGGCCGCAGAAGAAACCAAGAAGTTGGCAGCGACGGAAAGGGAGGCCGGCACCGCGGCCGGCGCGATGGGCCAGGCCGTGGAGGCTGCGTCAAAGCAGGCCGCTGCAGCCATCCAGGTGATGACCGTCACTGCTTCCAACCGTCTCCAGGAGCTCCACCAGGCCGCGGTCGAGAAGGTACGGGAGATCGAGGTCATCCAGGGCACCGTCATCCAGCGTCAGATCGGCCAGACGGGCGAGCAGGTGGAGATAGGTGGCGGCCTGCAGAGGCGGCTGCTGGGTCGCCTGCAGCGCATCATCGAAGCGACGCCGGGATTCTTCCAGGGCTCGGTGCGGAACATCGCCGAGGCCATCCAGGGCGGCCGGGTGGACCTGGGGGCGCTGCAGCAGATGTTCGACGCGCTGGCGCAGACGCAGGCCGGCGTGCAGACCGCTCAGAACCGGGGGGACATCACCGGCAACACGGCAGGGGAGCTGCGGGCCGTGCTCCAGTCACTCGGCCAGGTCCTGGGGATCATCCAGCGGGAGGGCGTCCGGGCGAACGTCGATGGACCTGGCCTCGCAGGCGAGCTCCGCAACCTGCTCGAGCGAGGGGAGGCGCGGGCGTGACGCTACCTCATGGCCTCGTACTGCCGCTTCAGTTCGTAGGCGACCATCCTGAAGTTCCAGATGCCGTACTTCGGCATCCACCACTTCTTCTGGGCGTTCTTTACGACCTGCGGGTCTCGCTGATTGACCAACGGTATCAACCGCTGGCACTCTCGGGCGCCTTCCGCCTGTTGTTTGAAGCAGTACTCGCGCATCCGGTAGTCGCTGCCCCACTCGTCCGCACAGTAGCGCTTCATGGCCCTTACTACCTCGTTTTCAGAGCCGGACGAAGTGCTCACCGAAGTGCTCTCTGCGGGAGCGTAGCCCGCAGGATTCGGGCCTATGACGACGCGCTCCACGGCCGTCTGTGGCTGCTTAATCCTGGACGCGGGACCAGACTGCTCCATGTCCACGTCGGCCTTGTTGAGCTTCACCACGACTGCCTGCGGGCGTGCGATGAGCTTGCGGATCCTAACGGTGGTGCCGTTCATCAGCACCAGGTCGGAGTCGGTGGAGCCTTCAACGTCCACTTCTTCCCTGTCCAACACAGCGGCCACGTAGAGATCCTGCGCTTTCATCTGCAGGATCGGCAGCATCGTGCCGTCCTTCATGACCAGGGCCGATTTCACTGGAGCAGGCGGCGCCGCCGGAGCCTGCGCCAGAGCCATTATCAGCATCGCCTCAAGCAACATAACAACCTCCTTGGCGGGGGGGCAACACAGCCAGACTTTACTACACAACCCTCGGCCTGGCAAGGAGGAGTTCCAGCGTGAGTGTGCTTCGGTGCTTCCGTGACGCGGGCGCCTACGCCGAAGTGGCGCACCACGCGGACTTCAACCTGACATCGGGCTGGACCATTGAGCTGCGCGGGATGCCACGCAGTCAGCCGACAGGCGTCGCAGACGTGCTGCTCAGCAAGGGCTACTTCTCATCCCTAGGAGCGGACGACGCCACCTTCAGACTCGACTACACGGGCACTCTGCTGCGGTGCGGCTTTTACGACGGCACCAGCAACCACACCGCCAGCGAATCGGTGACGCTCGACGTGGGGCAGTGGTACGCCATCGCGGCCTATTGGGACGGCAGCTCGAGCCTGAAGCTCTACCGCGCCACCCTGGAGGACCCCAACTTCGTCAAGGAGACGTCCTTCACGGAGGTAGGCAGCGCGACCCCTGGAGCCGTCACTCCCACCACCAACACCTCGCCGTTCTGCATCGGCAGCGCCATCACCACCGCGGGCGCCGTCCTGCGGCCGGCGGACTGGGACATCTGCGAGGTGAGGATCTACGGCCCTGGTGTTGCCAAGACGACGCTCGACAACCGCCTGGCGCTGCGCCTGGTGGGGAACGAGCCAAACCTGGTGGCCTACTACCGCATGGACGAGACAGAGGGGACCACCCTCTACGACCGCAGCGGCTCGGGCCACGACGCGACCCTGAAGAATGACGCACTGCTCGCTGGTGGCGGGCCAGTAGACCTCGTGTATCCGACTGGCGTGTACAGCCGCC
>CAYFVS010000236.1:0-10474 GCA_964346565.1 uncultured candidatus Brocadiaceae bacterium
ATGACGACGTCGCCTCCGTGGCCCGCGTCGCCGCCGTCGGGTCCGCCCCGCGGGACGTACTTCTCCCGCCGGAAGCTGACGCAGCCGTCGCCTCCGTCGCCGGCTTTGACGTGTATGTCGGCTTCGTCAACGAAGCGCATGGCTTCTCACCACGGAGGCACGGAGAACGGCAAGACTGACCACGACGACACGACGAACAGCAACGGCATAGACCGGATGTACAGGGTACGCACGGTGAAAGCGACCGAACGGACAGGTCGAAACGGCTCCACGGCCGAGGGCGGCCGTGCCACAAACGAAACCGCTGCGACACCCAGTTTCCGGCGGGCCGATGAAAACGGCCGCCTGCCCTGGGGGGACAGGCGGCCGTTGTGGTCCGCGATGTCCGTCGGTCTCAGTCCCGGACGACGTTGACGCGCCGGCCGGAGAACTCGACCACGCCGTCGGCGGTGGCGAACAGCGTGTAGTCCCGCCCGCAGCCGACGTTGTGGCCGGGCCTGAAGTGGGTGCCTCGCTGGCGCACGATGATGCCGCCCGCGCGCACCTGCTGGCCGCCGTAGCGCTTGACGCCGAGGAACTTCGGGTTGCTGTCGCGTCCGTTCCGGGACGAGCCCTGTCCTTGTTTGTGTGCCATTGTCGGGGTCTCCGCTACTCGGGGTGGATCTCTCGGATCAGCACGCGGGTGTACTTCTGCCGGTGGCCCATCTTGGCCTGGCGCATCTTGGTGGCCTGATGGCGCATCATGGTCAGCTTGGGGCCCTTCTCGTGGCGGACGACCTCCGCCAGCACGCGCGCTCCGGGCAGGACGGGCCGGCCGACGCGGGGGCCGTCGTCGTCGCTGAACATCAGCACGCGGTCGAACTCGACCAGGTCGCCCTCCCGGGCGTCCATCAGGTCGAGGCGGACCTGCTCGCCGGGGCTGACCTTGTACTGCTTGCCGCCGTCGTCGATCACTGCGTACATGGGGAAACCAGAGAACGAGATGGAGGGCAGCTCAACAGAAACGTATTCTACCCGGAGCGGGGCGGTCTTTCAACTGCATATCGTCTCCCGCCATGGCCCCCCGACCCTTGACAGTGCGCCCTATACGGCCATACTGTATCCTATGCCGCCCGGTACACAGGCTGCCGAACCGGTCCGAAGCTCCCCCGGCGGCGTCTATCTCACCTGGCGGGCATGTCGGTGAGTCAAGGCCCCTGACAAAACAAACTCTCCTGGAGGCCATATACGGGCGCCTGAGCGGGCGGATTGTGCCCGCAGCTTCCTTCCCTGCGGCGGGAACGGCGGCTACTTGGCCAGTATCTCGCGTCCCTGGGCGTTGAGGAACTCGACTTTGTGCTGGCCGGGCTCCATGTGGGGGTCGGCGACGACGCGGATGTGCTTGCCCGAGGAGTCGGCGAGCTGCTGGAGGCGCCTGCGCATCTCGTTGTTCAGGTAGTTGGCGGCCTGGGGCGCTGCGACCACGCGCACGGTGCTCAGGTTGTCCCTGTCCAGGCCGGCCTTGACCTGGCGCAGGGCCTGGAGGGCGAGGGTCTCCTGGCCTTTGATCTGGCCGGTTCCGCCGCAGGCCGGGCACTCGACGTAGGTGGACTGACGCAGGCTCTGGCGCTGACGCTGCCGGGTCATCTCCACTATGCAGAAGGGGGACATCTTCAACATGCGCAGGCGGGCGCGGTCGTGCTTGAGCGCCTTCCACAGTGCGCGCTCGATCTTGCCGCGACGGTCGCCGTCGGTCATGTCAATAAAGTCAATGGCGAGCACGCCGCCCAGGTCTCGCAGGCGTATCTGCCGGGCGATCTCCGGGGCGGCCTCCATGTTGATGCGGAAGGCGGTTTCCTCCGCGTCGCCGCGCCCTTTGTACGTGCCGCTGTTGACGTCTATGGCGACCAGCGCCTCGGTCTGCTCCAGCACGATGCTGCCCCCGCTGGGCAGCTGCACGGTGCGGCTGTGCATGCGCTCCATCTCCTCCTCGACCCCGTAGTGGTGGAAGAGGGGCTCGGGGCTGTCGTGCAGTTTGACCTTGCGCACGTGGCGGGGCAGGACGGCGCGCAGGAACTCCTTCACCTTGTCATAGACCTCGGGGCTGTCCACGGAGATGCGGCGCATGTCTTCGGTGAAGGAGTCGCGGATGGCGCGGGTGACGGGGTCGCTCTCCTGGTAGACCATTGCGGGGGCCTGGGAGCGTTCGGCGCGCTGGCTGATGGCGCGCCACAGCCGCAGCAAGTAGTCCAGGTCGCGCTCCAGGTCGCTCTTGGTGCGCCCCTCGCCGGCCGTGCGGGCGATGAGGCCCATCTTGTCCGGCACTTCCAGTTCCTTCAGGATGTTGCGCAGCCGGTTGCGCTCGTTGTCGTCGGTGATGCGCCTTGACACTCCGCGGCGGGTCAGGCCGGGCATGAGCACCAGGTAGCGGCCGGGCAGGCTCAAGTAGGTGGTCAGGCTGGGTCCCTTGTCGCCGATGCCCTCTTTGGTGACCTGGACCAGTATCTCCTCCCCCTCGTTGAGCAGGCTGCGTATGTCGCTGCTGCCGCGCTTGCTGCGGTCCTTCGGCAGCACGTCGGAGGCGTGCAGGAAGCCGTGTTTCCTGTAGCCGAACTCCACGAACGCCGCTTCCAGGTTGGGCACCAGGTTGACCACCACGCCCTTGTGGATGTTGCCTACGATGTGCTCCTTGGCAGTGCGTTCGAGGAACAGGTCCTCCAGGCGGCCGTCCGCCAGGATGGCGATACGGACCTCTTCCTCCTCGATGACGTTGATCAGCATCTCTCGTTCCATAGCGTTTCCTCTCTGTGGGCCAGTCCTACGAAGACAGACGCACGTGTGTACGCTCGATGGCGCTCTCCTGGTAGTCTTCGCCCGGGCGGCAGCCCAGCGCTTCAAGCACCTCCTCGGGCCGCGCCGTGCCCGTCTGGTCCCACCGCAGCAGAATGTGCAGGCTGTCGTCTGCCAGCCGAAGCGTCTTCAGGTAGCGGCGTATCTCCACCTGGCGCACCTCGTCCTTGCGTCGGCGTTCGACGGTCACCTCGTCCCGCTCCATAAGCTCATCGAGGCCGTGCTGGCTGACTCCGTGCTCGGGCAGCAGGGGCACTCGGTAGGACAGCTCCGCGGGCTGACGGCTCGGGTGCGGGGAGGTGACTTCGGCGGACAGGATCCGTATCCCGGAGGGAAGCTGCGCCTGGAGCCGAGACCGGAACTCCGCCGGGCGCATCAGGCAGGACAGCCCGAAATCTGCGACTTCGTTCAGCCCGGCGTAGCCGACGCTCAGTGCGGCGGGGAGACTCAGACGGGCGCGCGGATTGTGCCCCTCGCTCATGGCGATGGGAAGCTCGGCGCGGCGTAGCGCCCGTTCGTACACCCGCATCAGATCATGATGCGATATGAAGCGTATGTCTCCCTGTTTACTGAACCGTATTCTGATGTTCTGCTTGACCTGTGACAAGAAGACGACTCCGCTGTATTCGCACCGGACCGGGACGCCGCGGGATGCTTTGCCCTGAGGTCCGCCGTGGCGATCCGAACGGCGCGCATCCCTAATGTCCGGGTGGGTGTCTGCAGCATCTTTGTGGGTAATGCGTCGCGCTTGTTCATCTGTTTGCCCGGTGCCAACCCGTCCCCGAGCGCGTCATGATCCTCAGGTAGCCATGGTACTGCCCTCGGCTCGCCCGGTCAAGTCTCCGGCAGCCTGCTTTCGCCGGCCGGGGGCGTGCGTTTGTGCTATAATCTAAGTGGCAGATGAAGGGAATTTCTCATGCGGTGCCTGTCGGCAGTTGTGTTGCGCGCTTTCCTGGCGGGGGTCGCCCCGGCGGCGTGGGGCCGGCCGTCCATCCTGGTCTGCCCCAGCGGGCTGGTTTCCGTCCGCGTGCCTGGTCTACGGCGGGGATGTGAGGCGTGGGGTCGTGGCCTGTCGCGGCCGAGACGGGGGTGCTGTCGCAGGCCTGCGGCGTTGTCTGATTCTGATGTACAATAAGGGGGTTGCCCTTCTGTGCGGGCCCCCGCGCCGTGGGTGCGGACGACGAGGAGGGCCCCAGGGCAACCCCCTGTTGTCATGCGTTCCTGCCGGGTTCGCTAACCGTCGCTCATGCGGCTGTAGCGTATCCAGACGACCCTTCTGTCCGTGTCTCTGCCGATCTGCACACTGACCCGCTGGTCCGACCAGCCTGCGGGTTCGGTCGCCGGGGCATCCCCGTGCCGCTCTGCCAGCCAGTCCCGCCACGTTTGGTAGAGGTCGTCCAGCGGCTGGTCGGGGTCGGGCTTCAGGTTGATCTCGATGGTCCTCAGTTCCCCGTCCACCAGCCTGAACTTGGCAAGGTGCCGGCGGTCGTCAGTCATGTAGTGGGCCAGCACAGTCACCGGCCGGCTGCCGCTGTAGTCCTCGCCCCGCCAGCTTATGTCGAAGGCGCGTTCGAGCTGCTCCAGGGTCATCCCGAAGGCCGCGCGGGCCAGTGGGGGCGGCAGGCGTATCGGCCGGGTCTGCGCCGTTGCAGGGCGGGGCGAGCTATCGGCCGGAGCGGCAGCCTGTGACGGGCCGTCGGAAGCGGGGGGCGGCGTTTGGCCCTTCGGCGAGGGCTCTGGCTTGCTCTGGAGCGGGGGCGTCTGCTTCTCCGGCGCGCTCGCCTGGGCGGTAACCTGACGTTGCGCGCCGACCAGGAGGATGCCCTCGGCCCGGTCGCGCAGGCCGGGATGGGACCACACCACCACCGCCGTGGCAGCAACAGCCAGCGCCGTGACGATCACCATGCGCATGGGGTCGCTCCGCTCCCGTTGTGCACAGCCGTTCCTGGAGAGACGGCCCGGCTGATCCCGGTGCCGGAAGCACACCGACATGGCGCCCGAAACCCGCCGAACGGCCTCTTCTGAGCTTCTTTCTGCAGCCGAACCTTGTGCGGGACGGCTTCTGCCTTCTGACCAGTTCTGGGAAGTTCGCAAAAGCCGTTCCGACAAAGTGCAACAAGCCCGCCGGCGGTACAAGCCCGTCCTACAGGGCCGATCCGTGTCCTCAATGGCATCCGGATTGCAAGGTAGTGGCTGGTTGCATAATGAAACAGGCTGGTTCCATGCGTTAGGTGCAGAGGTGGGGGACCCGGGAGAGAGGGAGATGCGTCGCGATCAACCGACCGCGCCTGACGGCGAGGACCGGCCAAAGGGAGCGGACGGCAGCTCTGGGGCGCATCCCGCCGGCTATTTGCCCGTCCACCTGGCCGTCATGCAGCCCGGAACGATGGCGCCGGTGGACCTCTACATACAGGGCGGCCCCCCGGCCGGCCCCATCCTTTACAAGAGCGCGCAGGACGAGCTGCGGGAGGAAATGCGGGAGCGCCCATTGCCGCACGGCGTGCAGATGCTCTACATCCGGGAGTCGGACAAGGACACCTACCAGCAGTACGTCGAACGCAACCTTTCGGCCATCATCCGGGACGACCTGATGCCGGATGACCGAGCCGCCGAACTGATCTACGAGATATCCTCCCGGGTGATGAAGGACACCTTCCGGGAACTGCGTGCCAGCAGGAACCTGCAACGCGCCCAGTCCATGGTCGAGGCCACCGTCATGTCCATCATGAAGCACCCGCAATCACTGTGGGAGATGACCTCGATGGCTTCCCACGACTACTACACCTACACACATTGCGTCACCGTGAGCATGTTCCTGATTGGTGCCAGCCAGGAGCTGCTGGGGGTACAGGCGGAGTCCGGGCTGCGCCGCATCGGCCTGGGCGGCATCTTCCACGACATCGGCAAGAGCCAGATCCCGGCGGGAATACTGAATAAACGCGACAAGCTGACCGCGGAGGAGTTCGAGAGGATCAAGGAGCACCCGGCCCTGGGGCTGGAGCTGATCGCCGAGCAGCGGAGCCTCTCCAGCGTGGCCGCCGCCATCGTGCGCAGCCACCACGAGCGCTACGACGGCAGCGGCTACCCCGACGGGGTGGCCGCCGAGGGCCTGCGCGAGGTAGTCCGGCTGTCCACCATCATTGATGTTTACGCCGCGCTCGCCACGGAGCGCTGCTATGCCCCGGCGCGCTCCCCGTTCGCGGCGCTCCAACTCATGGTCAACGACATGCCCGGCCACTTCGACCCGGACCTTCTGCGCCAGTTCGTTGCGTTCCTTGGGCCGGGCCACGCGGGGGGCCGGCCCCTCGACGCAGTGCGCGTCGCGCCCAGCGACGACCAGTAGCGCAGGCGGGCAGATGGGAAGGACGCACACCAGCAACCGAACACAGCACCGGCGGCGCCGGTGGAGGAGTACGTCCTCCATTTAAGGCCCCGCCCGTACGCACCTGAGCGAGGCGACCCGCCATCGGCTGCTGGCCCGCGGCGTGGCATGGCTCCACCTGTGCCAGGAGGACGAAGCCCCATTCCCTATTGGGACTGAGCATCCTGACCAGCTTCCGCACGCTTCCCGCCAGCGCGGCCTGCATCACCCGCAGCCACCACGAGCGGCTGGACGGCTCGGGCTACCCGGACAGGCTGCACGGCGAAGGGCCGCCCTGGCTGGCATTGCGGATACCTGCGACGCGATGACTGCCGAACGTGCCCGCGCCCACGCTCTCAAGCCCTGCGAGGCGCTCTCGGCCATGGTGGAGCAGACCGACGGCAAGCTGGACCACGACATGCTGCGGTCATTCGTCCGCTTCCTCGGCCCGGACTGAGCACAACCGGTCCCCACGCCACGACGTCTGCCCACCTGTGGCGGGAACACGACCCACGACGACGACCTCAGTAGCAGTCCGTTGTGTGGTCCTGGTTCTCGTCCCCTCTTTGTCGGGTTCAGTTGCCCTTCTTGTCGCTTCTGGCCTGCTGGTCGGGCTGGGCGTGCTTCTCGGCGAACTCGCGCAGTCTGGCCAGAAGCCCTTCCTTCCGGGGCTTGCTCACCGGGCGAGTGGAGCGTTTCCTCTCCCTCTTCTTCTCCCGGCGCGCCTCGGCCACCGGCTTCAGCTCTATCTGCTCGGTCTTCCTGGTTATCAACCATCGCTCAACGAGGCCGATGCTGGTGCTTACGGTCAGGTAGAGGCACAGCCCGCTGGGGAAGTTGTAGAGGATCAGCACGAAGAACAGCGGCAGCCACTTCATGATCTTCTGCTGTTGCTTGCCCTGCTCGGTGCCGGTTTCGGGGGTGAACTTCTGATTCAGCAGCATGGCCGCCGCCATGAACAGAGGCAGCAGGTTGAAGGCATCGCCCAGGATGGGCACCGAGAAGGGCAGGCGCAACAGCGTGTCGGGGCGGCTCAGATCGTCCACCCACAGGAACGCCGCGTGCCGCAGCTCGATGGCCGCCCGCAGGGCGCCGAACAGGGCGATCAGCACCGGAAGCTGAAGCAGCAGCGGCCCGCAGCCGCTCAGGGGCGAGACGCCGTACTTGCGCCAGAGCTTCATCTGCTCCTGCGCCAGCCTCTCCCGATCGTCCCCGAACTGCTTCTGTAGCTCGGCTATCTCCGGCTGCAACTTCTGCATCTTGGCCATGCTCATCTGGCTCTTGCGGGTCAGCGGATGCAGGATCACCCGGACGAACGCCGTCAGCAGGATGATGGCGATACCGTAGTTCGGGATAACGCTGTGGATCAGGTTCAACACGACCAGCGCCAGCCGGCTCACGCTGGGCAGCAGGCCCAGGTCCACCACCTGCTCCAGGCCCACTGCGTAGCGTTCCAGCACCTCCTCCACCTTGGGTGCGGCCACCAGCCGATAGGGCACCGCCCGGCCCTGGCCCGGCTCCAGTGAGAAGGGCACCGTGCGGATGACCACCGCCGCGTTCCGGGCCAGCTTGCGCCGGTTGTCCATCCGTCGGACGCGCTTGGAGTCCCACCGCCCGCGTGCATTGACCACGTCCTCTTCGATGACGGACACCGAGGCGACCTGGTCAACCACGTCCTTCTCCTGCAGCAGGAGGACGGCGGCGAAGTAGTGGTTCACGACCCCGGCCCAGGTGATGCCCGCCGACTTGTTGGGCTTATCGTCGCGGGGCTTCAGCTTGCCCGCCGAGCGTTCGGCCACGTCGTAATCGTCCCCTTTCAGCACCCCCACGCGGGTGCCCAGGTAGGGCGTCTCCAACGTCTCCCGCTCGATGCCGGTGGGTCCCCTCAGCTCGAGGCCGACCTGAACGGCCCCCGTGCCGGTATTGCTTACCTCCAGCCGCTCATCGAGGTGGTAACCCGTGCCGGGCTCGATGGTCTTGCGCAGCGCGAGGCGGTGCCCCTGCTGATCGGTGACAGAAGCCTCGAAGACGATCCCCTCCGGCGTTTGTTCCACCACGCGGTAGATCAGGCGGTCAATGGGCAGTTCTGTGTGCCAGGTGCGCCCGCCACGCTCGCCGGACAGTACCAGTGTCGTCAGTGAGTCGCTGTAGCGCTCCTTCTGGAAGTCGTTCAGCAGGGTCAACGGCGGCCGCTCCTCCCCCACCTTGTAGGGCGCCTTGTATCTCTGGTCCATGATCTGGAGCCGCTGCAGGGCGGCGCCCACGTTGGTCCATTCGGTGCGCAGGTTCTCGTTGGCCAGCACCAGGCCCTCGACGGCCTCCGGGACGTCCTCGCGGGGCAGGGGGGCCGGCTCGCGAGCGGTCACATCCTCCAGCGCCGCCTGCGGGACAGCCTTCTGCGGGGGTTGCTCTCGGCGGGCCGGCGCGGGTTGCTGGGGGCGCATGGGCTGCCCCGGACGGGCGCGGGGCTCCTCCCGCAGAAACAGGTACTGGAACCCCCACCACACCGCCAGCACGATGGCGCTGGCCAGCAGGAACTGTGCAAACGTCTTCTTATCCATGTGTGACTCGGGGGTTCAGGGAGCTCCTCGTCGGCGTGCAGCAACCCACGGAAGGCTGGTTACTGCCCCTGGAGCAGCCGCTCCGCCAGGAACGCGTCCAGTTCCGGCACGGCGCGGATCCTCCGGGCGGCCTCCTCCACGTCGTACTCCACCTTGCGGAAGACGATGCGGCTGCCGTCGAACAGCACGTATCCGGCCCGGCTGTCCCCGTCGCGCGGCTGGCCCACGCTGCCGACGTTTATGATGGTCTTCTTCTTGATAAGGTGGTAGCGGTAGTTCACCTCCCGGGGGCTCAGATAGATCATGTCCTCCGTCCATATGCCGGGCACGTGCGTGTGCCCGCAGAAGCAGAGCCACTCGATCTGCTCGAACAGGGCGCGCAGCTTCTGCGGCTTGTATATGTCCCGGGGGTAAAGATACTCGGTGATTGGGTCGCGCGGGGTGCCGTGCACGTAGAGGATGTCGCCGTCAACGTGGGTGGTCTCCAGCGTGTCGAGGAAGTCCCACCGGCGTAAGTTGGCCTCCCGGTCATCGTTCAGGGGGCTGAGCTGCTCTCGGGTCCAGTTCAGCGAGCCCTTGGCCCGCTGGTTGAAGTTCGAGCCGTCGAATTCGGTCAGCAGGGCCTGTTCGTGGTTGCCGCGCAGGGCGATGTCGAAATCCACGGCCAGGTCAATACACTCTTTGGGGTTGGCTCCATAGCCGACGAAGTCCCCCAGGCAGATGACCTCGGTCGCCCCCTGGGCCTGCATGTCGGCCAGCACGGCCTGGAAGGCTTCCACGTTGGCATGGATGTCGGAGATTATCGCTTTCACTGCCGCGGCGCCTGCCCGTTGAGCTTCTCTGGGGGGATGGCTTCATCCAGGAGCATGACCGGGATGCCGTCCCGAATGGGGAAGCCCCGCCCGCATTGGCTGCAGACGAGCACCTCGCCCTGCCGTTGCACCGGTTCGCGGCACGCCGGGCACACCAGGATCTCCAGCAGGCCGCCGTCGGGACCTTCCAGGTCCGGTTGCTGCTGTCCCGGGGTTTCTGCCATCTGCCGAATGCCCGATGTTAGCAGAAAGGCCCTCTGGCTTCAACCGGCGCGCTCCTCGGGCGCCTGCCCGGGGCACAGGCGGATGACCATACGGGCCGCGTCGTCGCCGGGTTGCTCCACGCCGATGCGTCGCTGTCGAACCAGCTCGAGCAGCGCCAGGAACAGGCCCACCACACGATGCCGCGAGGGCCCGCCGGTGAAGAACTCGAGGAACCCGACACTCCCCCCCGCGGAGCGCAGCCGGTCCAGCACCTCCTCCACGTATGCGCTGACCGGCACGTTGCTGCGCACCACGTGCGCAGGGCGCTTCAGCTGGGTCTGCTCGACCACCTCGCTGAAGGCTGTCATCAGGTCCCAGACGGCCAGTTCCTCCAGCAGCAGCTCGGGTCCCTCCGGCTCGTCTGGTTCATGCTCTGCGCGGGGGCGCGCCGCGCGTGCGGCCCGGCGCCGCGCGCGCTCCTCCAGCTCCCCGGCCGCTTCCTTGTACTTCTTGTACTCCAGCAGCCGCCGCACCAGCTCCACGCCCGGGTCCTCTTCTTCCTGCTCGGCCGCCTCGGCCGGGGGCAGCAGCGTCCTGCTCTTTATCTCCATCAGCGTGGCGGCCACCACCAGGAACTCCGCTGCCACGTTCACGTCGAACAGCTCCATCGTCCGCACCGCCGCCAGGTAGCGGTCCGTCACGCGGGA
>CAYFVS010000237.1:0-8031 GCA_964346565.1 uncultured candidatus Brocadiaceae bacterium
CCGGGGAGGCCATTCTGGAGCAGGCGGAGGTGGCCATCCCCGGTGCGGGACCGGGCGTCACCTACCTGGAGGCCACGGGGGAGGGACTGCCCGCCCCCGGTGTGGACAACGCGCTGCAGGGACGTATGAGCGCGCTGGAGGCCGCCCGATGCCGCGCCCTGGCCGGCCTGGCTGAGAAGCTGGCCGGCCTGACCGTGCAGAGAGAGTCCCAGGTGGTGAACTTCCAGTTCGCCGGCGAATCCGTCCAGACCAGAACCCGGGCAGAGCTGTCGGGCGCGACAACGGTGGCGGAGGAGTTCGACGAATCGAGCGGCGTGGCCAGCGTGACACTGAGGCTGGGGCTGGACGCGACGGGGAGGCCCCTCGGTGCCGGCCGCATGGCACCTGCCCCCGAGGGTGTGGAGGCGCGCCGGGCACGGTGCGAGCGCGCCGCGCGAGTGCAGGCGCTGGCCCACCTGCGCGAGCAGATCGGCCAGGTCCGCGTCGAGGAGTACGTGCAGGTCAAGGACCTGGTGCTGGCCCGGCAGGAGGCGTGGTCGGCCGTGGAAGGCATCCTGCGCCGGGTTGAGTTCTCGCCTGCGCAGTGGCACGGCGACGTGTGCACCGTTCGGGCCGAAGTGCGGGTCACGCCGGAGGAACTGGAGCAACTGGCCGAGCAATCCGCGCAGGGGGTGCCGGTCGAACGTTCAGATGGCATTCTGTCGAAGGAGCGGACATGAGAATCGGGCTCGCAGTTCTCGTTGGCTGTCTGTTCGGGCTGGCGCTGAGCGGCTGCCGCAGCGCCGCCGTGCCCGGGGGTGAGGTGACGCCACAAGGGAGCGTCATCTTCGCCGGGCAGGGCAGTTCGGTGATCGTGAAGCCGGATGACCCGCTGGCCGTCCTGGAGGCCAAGGCCGCGGCCAAGACGATGGCGCTTGCGGATCTGGTGGCCAAGGTCAAGGGCGCCATGGTCCACGGCAATGTGCAGGTCGGCGACATGGTGTTCGCCGGCCAGGAGGCCGCCATGCACGCGGAGGGGATGATCTCACGCGCGTCCGTCTACTACGAGCGCGAGGAAGGGGAGCAGGACGAGCGTGTTGTGCGGGCCCTGGCGGTGCTGGAAGTCCCCTATCGGGAACTGAAACGCCTGCGCGAGTACGTCGAGTGACGCCTTCCCTCTTGCCGCCCCGCCGAAAGGGAGTCATGCCCGTCTGGAAAACCGGTCCGCGACTGCTTGGCTTGGTGCTGTTCGCGGCTCTTGCCGGGGCTCTTGCCACCGAGCAGCCGGAGCCCGAGGCGCCGCCCGCTCCCGGCCCCGAGGCCGCCGTGGTCCAGGTCACGGGCCTGGCGCCGATGCCGCCCGGCACACCAGTTGAGGAGGCCCGCGACGCAGCTCTGGCGGCCGCGCGGCGGGAGGCACTGCGCCGGTGTTGCGTGCTGGTTGAGCAGACCACCACGGTGGAAGGGCACCGCCTGGGGGAGCAACGCACGCGCGAACGTGAGCTTGGCTACGTCCGTTCGGTGGACATAGCCGAGGAAGGGCCCGTGCAGGCCGAAGGCGGGCCGGCCTATCGCGTGGTGGCGCACGTGGGAGTCGAGCCGCTGGGCGCATTCACCGTAGCGGACGCCCTGTCGTTGGTGCGTCCGGACCCCTGGAAGCCGGTGGCCCGACTGGCGCCGGCGGGCGGACAGTGGACCGAGGTGGCGAAGGCGGGGCGGGAGAAGCTGACCCGCGCGTTGCGTCGTTGCGGAGTGGCTGTCGCCGAAGAGGCAGACAGGCCGGCGGTTGACGTGCAACTGGAAGTCAGGCGGATACACGGTGCAGGCGGCGGCGCGCTGGAGGTGTCCTGGCAGGTCGAAGCGCCGGCGCCGGCCCGCGCGGAGGAGCCTGCGGACCCCGTGCAGTTCCGGGGACGGTGGCGCCGGGCGGGGGAGGGCGCTCCGGGTCTGGACTGGTGGGACGGGTTGGGCGTCGCCGTTGCCCAGGACGTGATGCGCCTGTGGGCTTTGCCGCGCTGGGCGACCGTCCGGTTCGGGGGGGTCGAGGGGGAGTGCGCGGTGGAACTGGTGCGGGCATTCGGCGTGGCGGCCGGACAGGTCCGCACGGATGAGAGAGCCGGCGAGGTGGTGATCGAAGTCCCCGTGACGGGCAACCCGCTGGCGGCAGTAGAGGCCATCCTGGAGAGGGCGCAGATGCGGGAAGTGGTGGAATTGGTCGGCGCCGACCTCAGCCGGATAACCTACCGCCTCCGCACAACGGAGGCAGTCTCAGAGGATAACGGCGACCAGGACGATCCAGAGCAGGGAGGCGACCAGCCCCCCGAGGGCGGGCCCGAGCCCCCGGAGCCGACCCTCTGAGCGCAGGATCCGCCACACCGACCAGCCCGCCAGCAGCAGGGCGCCGGCGGCGATGAGCAGCGCCGCCAGGGGGCTGACCAGCAGACCCACCGGCGCCCCGGCACCGAGCATCAGGCCGTATTCCGCCGGCTCGAAGGGACGCCCGATCGGGGGCCACGACGGCCCCTGCCGCGCCCCCGCCAGGTCGTGCCCGCAGTTCTCGCAGAAGCTGTCGCCCTCGAACACGGCCGCGGCGCAGATGGGGCAGTTGTATTGCACTGGTTGCTGTTCGGGAGGCTTCCGGGGTCTCTTCTTTGCTCGGCGGGGGGCGGGCTTCGCGGTCGGAGCGACAGGCTGAACAGCGCCCGCGTCGCTCCGCACCGGCGGGCCGCCACGCTCCCCGGGCAGCAGAGCCCTGCGCGGGGGGCCGGTCAGTTCGCCGCCGGGGCTGGGTCCGCCCTCGGGCGGCTCTTCCGGCACGACTACGTCGAGATCCCCCCCGCCGTGCGGGCCGGTGATGACGGCCTTGTCCACGTAGACGGTCGGGCCCTGCGCCGCGCGCGGCGCCCGTCCGTCCAGGAACTCGCCGCAATGCTTGCATTTTACGGCCTTCTCGCGAATGGGCTCCCCGCAGAAGGGGCATTCCTTGCGGCCCACGGGCTTCAGGGTGTTCTTGCCGCAGTAGGGGCACTCCACGGCGTCAATGGGCACGATGCGGCCGCAGTGTCGGCAGAACTTGACCGGCTCGCGCTGTGGAGTCATGGGCGCGCCTCCTCCCGCACCCGAGCGCGTTCTCTTCGGACCATCTGGCAGGCCAGCCGGGCGGCGGCCACCAGGCCGCGCTCGTCCGCCCGGCCCTGACCGGCTATGTCGAACGCCGTGCCGTGACCCACGCTCGTGCGGATGATGGGCAGGCCGAGGGTCACGTTGACAGCCTGATGGGCACCGTGGAACTTGGCCGCCACCAGGCCCTGGTCGTGGTACATAGCCACCAGGGCGTCGTAGCGGCCTTCCGCCGCCTGGGCGAAGGCGCTGTCCGCCGGCAGGGGGCCCGCCGCCTCCACCGACTGCTCGCAGGCGGCCCGTATGGCCGGTTCGATGATCCGTCCCTCTTCATCGCCGAACCGTCCCTCCTCGCCGCAGTGGGGGTTAAGCCCGCAGACGCCGATCCGCGGCCGCTCCACTCCGAAGAACCGCTCCAGCCCGCGCGCTGCCGCCACCGCCGCGTGCGTGATGTCCTCCGCGCGAAGGACCGTGGAGACCTCCCGCAGCGGGACGTGGATGGTCGCCAGAGCCACCCGGATGCCCGAGCCGACGAGCAGCATCGTCGGCGGACCGGCCCCGGTCAGGTCGGCCAGCATCTCGGTGTGGCCGGGGTGGGGAGATCCGGCGGCGGCCAGGGCCACCTTGCTGATGGGGCAGGTGACCAGTGCGTCCGCGCGTCCATCCAGGACCAGTTCCACGCCCTGGCGTATCGCATCGAGCGCGGCGCGCCCCGAGTCGGCGTCGGGACGGCGGGGTTCCAACCCGTCCGGCGGGAACTCGACCACGTCCAGCACGCCCGCGCCGGGCGCCGCCATGTCTTCCGGTCCGTCCACAGGCTGTGGCGCCTGCGGCAGGTCCATCGCCAGCGCCTCGGCGCGCAGCACCGCAGCCGAGCCTATCACAGCTACCCGGCTGTCGGGGCAGAGCTTGCCCGCGCCAAGCGCCTTCAGGATGATCTCCGGGCCGACGCCGCGCGGGTCGCCCATGGTAACGGCCAACGTCACGGGCTTGTCGGCGCGGTCGGTCAAAAGCCCTGCTCCTCCAGGTGCTCGACGGTCAGCCCGGAGCGGCCATCCGCCCCCAGGAACCGGCCCACCCAGCGGCCGATCATGTCGCACTCCACGTTCACCCGGACGCCCGTGCGGCACTCCGACAGAGTGGTGGCCCGGAGCGTGTGAGGAATCAGGCTGACCTCGAACGCTCCCCGCTCCAGCGCCGCGACGGTCAGGCTGACGCCGTCCACGGCCACACTGCCCTTCATGATCATGTTGTCTGTCAGCTCCGGCGCTACGGCCACGCGCAGCCTCGTCTCCCCGGGCAGCTCGACACTGCGACTCACCGTTCCCACGCCGTCCACGTGGCCGCTGACGAAGTGCCCCCCCAGGCGGTCGCCGACCCGAAGGGCGGGCTCCAGGTTGACCCGGTCTCCGCGCCGCAGCTCGCCCAGCGTGGTGCGCCTGAGCGTCTCTGCGCCCACGTCGAAGTGCAGCCGGCCGTCGGTCGCCTCCGAAACGGTCAAACAGACGCCGTGCACGCAGATGCTGTCGCCGATGGCGGCCCCTTCCCCGACCGCGCCGGCCTCCACGGACAGCTCCAGCGTGCCGGCTCGGTCGGCCGAGAGCACCTGCCCCGTCTGCGCCACGATCCCAGTGAACATCGTCGCACCTTCGGCTGCGTTACGAGGCAATGATAGCACGTCGGCAGCCGGATTGCACACCGCCGGCGGGGGGCCTCGTGGGAGTCGCGCGAACTGGAGCAGGTTGGGACGTTTGCCGTGTTCGGGAATCCCAACTCGCCCCGGAGGCCCGCAGTGTCGCCGGCCGGGTCTGTGCCCTGCCGGTCCGTGCGCTGGCACCGAAGCCGGTTGGTGGCGAGTCGGCGAAGCCGGAACGGCTGAGCCAACCCCCGACAATCGGTCCGTCAGGGCCGAATCGGTGGGAGGCGATAGAAGCTGAGAAGGACGATGGCGGGACTGGAGCGGGTGAGGGGATTCGAACCCCCGACACCCAGCATGGCAAGCTGGTGCTCTTCCGCTGAGCTACACCCGCTCCGGCGACTCTCCGGTTGGTGCGAAGGGGGGGAGTCGAACCCCCAATTCGCCCGAAGGCGAACTGGATCCTAAGTCCAGCGCGTCTGCCAATTCCGCCACCTTCGCAATCGCGTTTCATCCTATCCCATCGGTCTCGCATGGTCAAGCGCAATTGCACCGGCGCGGCCCGCGCCGTTAGGATGGCCCGCCGTTGACCCTCACGGAGGTGCGCGGGTTGCCCGTCCCAGTCCTGCACTGCTACGGTGACTATAAGTGGACCGGCCCCTCGGAGCCGGTGGCCCGGCTCTGCCGCCGGCTGACCGATGCCGGGTGGCGAGCGGACCTGGCCTGCGTCCGGCCGCCCGAGGAGCCAGGCCGATGGCTGGCCCCCAACGCGCGCGAAATGGGCCTGCGCGTGCTGGACGGCTTCGAGTTCGACAGCAGTCCCAACCTGCGCGGCAGCCGCGCCGACGTCCGGCGCCTGCGCCGGCTGGTGGACGAGGGCGACTACGGCCTGGTGCATTGCCACGGCACGTGGGACCACGCGCTGTGCGCCTTTGCGCTGCGGGGCAGGCGGGACCGCGTCCCCCTCGTGCGCACCGACCACCGGGGGCGGCGCTGCCGGCGCAACGCTCTGTGTCGGGCCTTCTACGGGCCGCGCGCGTTGGACCGGCTCATCGTGCTGAGCGACCGTTTCGCCGTCCGGGCGATCGAGCTGATTGGATTGGACTCGGAGTATGTGCGGACGGTGCCCGGGGCCGTGGACGCGGACAGGTTCCGGCCGACGGCTCCGTTGCCGGGCAAGCGCAGCGAACTCGGTTTCGACGAGGACCACGTGGTCCTGGGCATCGTGGCCCGGGTCCAACCTCACCGGCGCTTCGAGGTGTTGCTGGAGGCGGCCCTGATGGTGCAGCGGCTCGACCCGCGCGTCAAGATCGCCGTCTGCGGGCGGGGCACCCATAGGCGCCGCGTCCTGGACCGGCCGGTCGTGCGTATGGGGCTGGAGCGGACGGTCCACCCCCTCGGTTACCGCAAGGAGGATTACCGCGAGGTGTTGGCCGTCTTCGACGCGGGCATCATGCTGGTGCCGGGCAGCGATGGCTCCTGCCGGGCGGCCATGGAGATGTGCGCCATGGAGAAGCCCCTGGTGGTGGCCGAGCGGGGAGTGCTGCCGGACATAGTGCGGGACGGGGAGACGGGCATCGTGGTGAAGGATGAGCCTGAGAATCTGGCTGAGGGCATTCTGCTGATGGCGGCCGACCAACGGCGGCGCCGGGAGTGGGGCAGGGCGGCACGTCGGCGGATGATCGAACGCTTCTCACCCGAACGGCAGGCCCGCCAGGTCATTGGCATCTACCAGGAACTGCTCGCCGCCCCGGACGTCTGATCCGGACGTCTGCCAACGCTCACGCCGCGCGTGCTGCTAGCCTAGAACGGCGAGAGCCACCACAAGCGTGACCAGCAGCACAGCAAAGACCAGTGCAAGAATGAGGGCGAGTCGCCGCCACGTCCGCTTGGCGCCTTCCAGCCATCGCTGGGCTTCTGGGTCGAGTCGCTGAACGACAGGTTTGTCGAGGCACTTGGCTATCCTATCGGCAAGAGCCAGCTCGGCTGCCGCATCGCTGCTATGGTCCACCTGATAGGCCAGCTCGCCGTCCAGGGCCAACGAAACAACCACCTGCCACCGCCACGTCCGCCCCCCAGAGAGGGTGTCGCTGTACGCAGAACAACAGAATCGCTTCGTCTCGACGAGCACCGCCCGGACCTGGTCTGCGCGGATGGTCTTCTCTGCCACACGCAACGGCCCCACGTGCATGGCCATCGTGAACTGGTGGGGGTTACCGGATGCCGTAGCAACAAGGCCCCACATGCTGAGCAACACCGAGAAGACCACGAAAAGCGCCACCCAGAAGAGGATGATCCAGGACACGGGGTCCGGCCAGAACGTAGCGGCCGCTACGCCGCCCAAGCCACCGAAGCTGAAGACCATGACTGCACCTGTTAGCAGCTGTCCCTTGCGCCAGGTGGCGTACACACAGCTCGAGCCTGTATCCCGCACAAGCCGAAAGCGCGGCCACTGGAATTCGCGCCGCGAGGACTCGAAGACCTCGTCGAGCTCAGCGGCTGGCCACACTCGTATCATCCAGAAGCCCTGCTCCCTGAGGAAATCCCGCGCGGCTTTGGCAGATGGCGCACGTAGGCGCCCCCGCTGCTGTATCAGCCGATCGTTCGTCGCTTCGAACTCGTAATCCGTGAGCAACGCCCACTCTCCCGCGGCAACCTGAACGTGCAGAACAGCGGCCACCCAGCCGGGCAGGCCACAGGTCACAGGAGCTGAATCCCCGGGATCTCCTTGTACGGCACGTCTACGCACATGAACTGACTCCCGTGCCTGAATCGGAATGGACAACTCCCCAGCCATCCAATCCCCATGCAAACCTCAGCCTCAAGGGCCCACCCGTAGCAGCATTCGCTCGCGCCCATCGCGCGGTACTGACAAGACGAAGTGAAGTTAGCCCGCACTACCCACGAGCTTGAAGTCGTGTCCAAATGAGAAGGCCTCCTGGGCTGGTAGAATGGGCGCGAGAGCGTTCCTCCCCCCGCTACCAAGGAGGCCTTCTCATGACAGACTGTCCGAGTGTGGACGCTTCCCTGGAAGGACGCGCTCCGCTGGCTACCTTCCCCTGTCTTCGCCCAACGACCCAACCCCTAATGTGTATTCCGAACTGCCTCGGCGATCACCTCCGATGGAGCGTCAGTGTGGATCACACTGCCGCCGTACACGTGATATGTTGGGCTGTGCGTGCAGCCTACAAGAAAACAGGCGACGACCGCCAGGGCACCACACAAGGCCATGCTTGCACACGATTGACCAGGTCTCACTGGAGACCCCATTCCACTTGTCTCCCTGGATACTCGGA
>CAYFVS010000238.1:0-4985 GCA_964346565.1 uncultured candidatus Brocadiaceae bacterium
GTGCTGGACCAGTGGGACGTGCAGATGCTCATCGTCCGGTACCGCAAGCGGCCGGCGGGCCACCTGTTCGAGGACGGCCGGTGGCGCTGCGTCTACTGGGACGACCTGGCCGTGGTGGCTCTGCGGGAGGACGTCCTGGAGCGGGACATGCCGGAGTTGCCGACCTTCGAGGCCACCAATCCCGCCCTCATGCCGCGCAACCTGGCCGAAGCGCCGCCTGAGAGGATCCTGGAGGAGACTGAGCGCGTGCTCGCGCGCGAGCCGGACTGCTGGACCGCCCTTGCCATGCGCGCGCAGGCGCTGGTCCGGCTGAGCCGTCGGGACTCCCAGCGGGCGGAGGAACTGACGACGGAAGCATTCCTGGCGGCCCGGCGGGCGGTCGAGCTGCAGGGACAGCACGCCGAACCGTGGCGTGCGCTGGCGGTGGCGGCCGAGGCTCTCGGCCGCGACGAGCTGGCAGCTGAGGCCCGCCGCAAGGCGGACGGCTACGCCGAGTGGTCCCCCTGAGACTCGGCCTCGGCCCACGCGGCGCGGATCTCGCCGGTGGTGTAGAACGAACCCGTGCATACGACCACGTCGCCCGGCTGCGACCGGCCCAGCGCCTGCCGGGCCGCCTCGGGGGGCTCACTGACCGCCCGGAGGCCCTCCGGCGGCGCCAGGCCCACCTTGCGGGCCGCCTCCAGCACGTCCTCGGCCGCCAGCGCGCGGGGCAGGTTCGTCTCAGTGGCGGTCAACTCGCTGCATCTCCCGCGCATCTGCTCGAGCATCCCTCGCGCGTTCTTGCCCTCCGAGCATCCGAAAACCACCCGCACGGGGCGCCCGGGGAAGTGGGCCTCCAGGGCGGCCAGCAGCGCCTCGACTGACTCCACCGTATGTGCCGTGTCCAGTATCAGGGCGGGCGCGCGGTGCACCAGCTCCATGCGTCCCTCAATGCGGAACTCAGCGATGGCCTCCGCCACGCGCCCGGGGTTCAGTTCGACGTCGCCCCGCCCGGCGCATATCTCAACCGCGGCGACCGCAGTGGCCAGGTTGTCCAGTTGATGGCGCCCCAGCAGCGGGGTGTGCAGGTCGCGGTAGTCGTTGCCGGGCGTTCGCAGGCCGAACCGCCAGCCCACGGGTGCATCGGGTCGGTCGGCGCGCGCGCACAGCGGCGTGGCGTCGGCTATCCGCACCTCCCGTCCCACCTCCCAGCGGGAGCAGCCGACGCGTTCCGCCTCCGCCCGCAGCTTCTCCAGCGCGCCGGCGTATGGCTGCGCGCCGAACACCACGGGTGTGCCTTCTTTGAAGATGCCGGCTTTCTCGCCGGCGATCTCCTCGATCGTCTCCCCCAGCTTGTCCGTGTGGTCGAAGCCGATGGCCGTGACCACGCAGCAGCGGGGCTGCACGACGTTGGTGGAGTCGAGCCGCCCGCCCAGGCCGACTTCCACCACCGCCCAGTCCGCACCCGCGCAGGCGAAGTGGTGCAGCCCCAGGGCCGTGAGCATCTCGAAGTAGGTCGGCGCGCGCGTGGAGGTGGCCTCCGCGGCGCGCTTGCGCTGGACGTGCGGCTGCATCGCGCGCACCCCGCGCACGAAGTCCTCCCGGGAGATCATCTGCCCGTCCATGCGCACCCGTTCCCGGTGGGTCACAAGGTGCGGTGAGGTCAGCAGGCCGGTGCGCAGGCCGTGGCGGGTCAGGATGTGGGCGGCCGCGCCGCTGGTGGTTCCTTTGCCCTTGGTGCCCGCCACGTGGACGATGCGGTAGCGCCGGTCCGGGTTGCCCAGCGCGGCCAGCAGCTCGCGGGTGCGCCCCAGGTTCAGCGTGCGCGCGCCGTATTGCCAGTGCATCGTCTTCTCATAGTTGATGGCCGCCTCGAGGAACCTGACGGCCTCTTCGTAAGTGCTGACCGGGTGGGAGGTCGCCTCCACGGTGGCCCCTCCAGCGATTGACAGGTGGGGCGCCGGCACATAGACTGAGCCGCGCCTCCGGCGGGGTGTGCAGTGTGCCACCGCCGTCCCGCGCAGTCAAGCGAACTCCGCCGCCCCGGAGCCCGCCATGCCCATCGTGACCGATCCTGCAGAGGCGCGCCGGTTGCTGGAGATGCTGCGGGAGCGCCGCGTCGCGCTGCCCTGTTTCTGCACGGAGAATCCGTGGACCACCGAGGCTGCGCTGGCCGCGACCGCAGCCGCCGGCGAGCGCTTCGGACTGGCCCACCCGCCGGTTTCCATCAGCTTCTGCGGTGCCTATCCCATGCGCAGGCACCTGACCAATTACTGGTTCTGCGACGCCCCGCGGCTTGGCTTCCGGGCGTTGCTGGCCGACCTGAAGGCGCTGATGGACCCCGAAGGACCCTACGGGCACTGCCGCATCTTCCCCGTGCTGGACCACGGGCAGCCGGAGGAGGACCGGTGGCTGCTGGAAGATGAGCTGGACGAGCTGGCGATGGTCATGTTCGACGCCAGCCACCGGCCGTTCGAGGAGAACGTCCGCCGCACCGCACGCTACGTCGAGCGGTTCGGTGAGCAGGTCGTGGTCGAGGGGGCGGTGGCGGAGCTGAAGGAGGCGGCCAGCGCCGGAGAGGCATTCCCGATGACCACGCCCGAGCAGGCGCGACGCTTCCTCGAACGGACCGGCTGCGACCTGATGGTCCCCAACGTGGGCACCGAGCACCGGGCCGCCGAGACGGGGCTGGCGGAGTATCATCCGGAGCGCGCCCGCAGCATATCCCGGGCGGTCGGCCCCCGCCTTGTGCTCCATGGGACGAGCTGCATGGGCGACGCCGGTCTGCGCAGCGTGCCCGGCGACGGGTTTGTGAAGGTCAACATCTGGACCATCATCGAGAAGACGGGGGCTGAGGTGATGGTGGACTACGCATTGCGCCAGGTGGGCAACCTGGTCGAGCGGAGCTTCGCAGAGCGCCTCGTTCGGGATGGCCTGCTGGCCGGGGAGGCCATGTCGGCCGAGCGCGTCGAGAGGGACTTCGGCGGGCGAGCGGGACCGAAGCTGAGCCACTTCCCGCTGGTCGAGCTGCGGGACCGCTGGGTCGGGCGGGTCAGCGGCGTTCTGCAGGGCTACTTCGAGATGTTCGGCTACCAGCGCCTGGTGGGCTGAACCTCAGGCAGCGCGCCTCTTCTGGCCGGAGCCGCCCATCCTGGTGCTGCCCTGGCCGCCGGCGGAGCTGCTGCCCATCACCAGCTCGTAGAGGCGCACTGCCATGCCCACCACGACGGCTGCCAACATGCCGTAGAACATCATCACGAACGCCGCGACCGAGGTGCTGACGATGGCCGTCCGGGCGGTGACGAACCAGGTCGGCGCGGAGGCCGGCAGGTCCGCCGTAGCCTGCTGCACGGCGAGATTGCCGGCCAGCGCCAGGGCCGCCGCCACGAGCCCCGCCCCCAGCAGTGCCTCCCGTATCCGCTCCAGCGAAGCCGCCGCCCCCAGGGCCAGACTGAACACGAGGCCGAACAGCACGTACAGCCGCGGGCTATGCCAGTCCACCCGCATGACCTGGCGCACCGCCGAGGCCAGCAGCCGTCCTGTGCCCATCAGGAAGCCCCGCAGCTCCACGGCGTCGAGCGAGGCGAGGGCGGGCGGCGCGTAGTCGAACCGAAGCGGATCGCCGAACGCTCCGTTCAGCACCACCATCGCCGCCGCGCAACCGAACAGAGGCGCCACCGGAGCCAACGCCTTGGCCACGCTGCTGACCCCCTCGGCCCGGAAGTCAATCTCGCGGGAGGAAATGTCGTATATCGAAACGCGCGTGACAGTTGCCCCGCAGGCCAGCGCGGCCAGGCTCATGGTGAACTTGCGGATGACCATCCCGGGCGCGGCCAGCACCTGCACGAACCGATGGGTGAGTGCGCCCGCCATCACGTAGTGCATCAGCCCGCCGATGACCACGCAGAGCGAGAGCCAGATGAACAGCGCCATGTATTCCATCGAGAGCACCTCCGAGCAGGCGGCAGCACACCTTCCCCACCTACCACGATTCTGACCCATCGGCGGGGTGTGTCGCAATGCTTCCCGCCGAGGAGACCGCCGGCGGGGACCAGAGGGCTTCTGCGGCCTATCGGGCGTACGTGAAATGCACCGGCCCGCGCCCCGGCCGGGGTTCACATCCGCGCTTTCCTCGCGCGCCTATCTGTGCGAGAATGTTCCGGTCGGCCGGTGCGCGGCCGATTGGACGCGGCTCTCGACGGAAGGAGCGGAAGCATGTCTGGATGGAAGCGCGCGGTACCGGCGGTGCTGTTTGTGCTGGTCGTGGCCCTGGCAACCGGTGCCCTCTCCCAGGAGCAGGGCCAGGGCGGCGGCGAAGGCCGTGGCGGCGGCCGCGCCGGACGGGGTGGACGCGGCAACTGGCAGCAGATGATGCAGCAGCGCATGAAGGACTACATCGGCGTCACCGACGAGCAGTGGGAGCAGATGCAGCCCGTGATCGAGCGGGTGCAGGAGCTTCTCAGCCAGGTCCACGGCGACCGCAGTGTGCTGTTCCGCGGCATGTGGGGCGGCGGACCCGGAGGCGGCCCCCCCGAGGAGGAGGCCGAGGAAGAGCAGAGCGCCATTGAGCAGGCCACGGAGGGCCTCCTGGCAGTGCTGGAGGACACTGAGGCCGGGCCGGAGCAGATCCAACAGGAACTGGATGCATTGCGCGCGGCCCGCCAGGAAGCCGCCAAGGAACTGGAGAAGGAGCGCCAGAAGCTGCGCGAGATGGCGGACCTCCGCCAGCAAGCCCGCATGGTCCTGCTGGGGCTGCTCGACTGAGTTCGCGGCGACAGGTGGGACGGCCGGCTTGTAGTGTGCTGCTCGGCGTCGACAGTGCGCCTGCACCGTTTCCATGTCGTTCCCTTCCATCTGCTGAGAGAGAAGCTTCCACCGATGAAAGAGATCGAGATAACCCGGGCGATCCTGGAGACCTACTCCGAGAAGCTGCTGGGCTGCCTGGAGAGCGACGTAGTGGTGGTGGGGGCCGGTCCGGCGGGGCTGGCGGCGGCCTACTACCTGGC